>CAINTF010000126.1 GCA_903853285.1 uncultured Acidimicrobium sp.
CCAACAGGCGGTTTGATCTTGGGTCGCGCAGGCATCATTGACGCTTATCGCACCGGCCGAGGAAGCATCAAGACACGGGCCAAAGTCTCTATCGAAGAGGGTCGTCGTGGACAGATGCAGATCATTGTTTCTGAGTTGCCATATCAAGCAAGTTGTTCGGCAATCGCTTCGCGCATTCAAGAGTTGGTAGACGGCGGCGACCTCGACGGCATTGCTGACGTCAACGACAACTCATCGGGCGGCGAAACCAACCTGATCATCACACTTAAGCGTGATGCCAACTCAAACGTTGTAATGAACAACCTGTTCAAGTTGACCCAGTTGCAGTCCAGTTTCCCAGTCAACATGGTGGCGTTGGTCAAGGGTGTGCCCCGCACAGTCAACTTGCGCGATGCACTTGTCGGATACATCGATCACCAAATCGAGGTCATCACGCGCAGGTCCACATTCCGTTTGCAAAAGGCAAACGACCGCAACCACATTCTCGAAGGTCGACTCAAGGCACTCAATGTCATCGACGAGATCATCAAACTGATTCGTGCAAGCGAAGACGCAGCATCAGCCAAGGAAGCGTTGATGGGCAAGAAGTATGGCTTCACCGAGCGTCAAGCCATCGACATTCTTGACATGCAGTTGCGTCAACTCACACGATTGTCACGAATTGACCTTGAGACCGAGCAAAAAGATGTGCTTGCACGAATTAAAGAACTACAAGCAATTCTTAATTCAGACACCAAGCTACGTGCAGTAATCAGCAAAGAAATGACAGCTGTGCGCGACGCTTTCGCAACACCACGTGTGTGTGCGATCACCCACGACGTTGGCGAACTTGGCGTAGAAGACCTTGTTGATGACAAAGAACTTGTGATCGTGATGACACAGGCTCAATACATCAAGGCAGTGAGCGCCGATTCGTTCCGCACCCAGGGCCGTGGTGGCCGTGGCGTGAGTGGTGCCAAGATGAAGACCGACGACATTGTGCGCAACGTGATCTTCACAACAACGCATGCGTATTTGTTGTTCTTCTCAAACCGTGGCCGCGTGTATCGCTTGCGAGCTCTCGAGATTCCAGAGCGTGAGCGCACCGCAAAGGGCATTCCAATTGTTAACTTGTTGCCGCTCCAACCAGGCGAGACCATTCAGGCAATTATCGACACCCGCGAACTCGCAGGCGAGCGATTCTTGTTCTTCGCAACCAAGCAAGGTCAAGTCAAAAAGACTGCGTTCGACGAATACAACTCGAGTCGCCGTGATGGACTTATCGCGTTGAAGTTGCGTCCGAAGGACGAACTTGTTCGCGTAATCGAAACTTCAGGAACCGACGATGTGTTTATGGTGACCAAGGGTGGTCAGACAATTCGCTTCGCAGAAAAAGGTGTGCGACCAATGGGTCGCTCGGCTGCGGGTGTGCGCGGTATGAAGTTGCGCACTTCCGACGAAGTTGTTGCACTCGACATTGCCAAGGACGACTCTGCAATCTTGTTGATTACCGAATCTGGTTATGGCAAGCGAACTCAACTCACCAACTTTGCTCGCAAAGGTCGTGGCGGGTTGGGCATGATCGGAATTAAATTGACTGGCAAAAAGGGCAGCGTCGTTGCGGCCTTTATGGTTGGTCTCGAAGACGACGTCGTTGTCGTTGCATCGGGTGGAACAACAATCCGTACCCCAGTCAAAGAGATTTCAAGCCAAGGTCGTGCTGCCACTGGTGTGCGCATCATGAGTTTGGGTGCTGGACAAGTTGTTGCATCTGCAGCACTGGTCCTCGCTCACGACGAAGAATAATCAAGCAATTCAATCTCATTGCACCCTCAGACAGGGGCAGCGCTGTGCTCAGCGTTGTATTGGGTTGTGCATTCACAGCATTGTCATTGTGCGGTCTTGTTGTTGTCTCAAACCACATCATTGATCAAACACGTGCACAGATCGCCGCCGATGCGGCTGCTCTTGGCGCTGTCTATGGCGGAGAGTCAGCGGCGAGAGACATTGCATTTCGCAACGGGGCACAATTTGTGAGCATTGCAATTGAAGAGAACATGGAGCAATCAGTGAGAGTGCGAGTCGGGCATCAGTACGCCTCAGCAAATGCTCGCGATAGTTGGGCCCAACAATTGCCTACAATGACACCGTGAGTACATCTCCAAAATCAGCTCCACGCATTCGTCGGGTCACACGTGTTGTTCGTGACATCGACCCTTGGTCGGTATTCAAAATCGGCTTGATTTTTCATTTCGTTATTTATCTGATCGTGCTTGTCGCACTGGTCTTGCTGTGGAGTGTTGCGTCAGCAACTGGCACTATTGACAACATTCAGCAGTTCATGAAGTCATTTGGGTGGGAGTCCTTTCAATTCAAGGGTGGCCAACTGTTTGTCAACGTGATGATTTTGGGATTACTGGGAGTGGTATTGGGGACAGCACTTTGGGTCCTTGCTGCCACGATTTTCAACCTGATCACCGATCTTGTGGGCGGTATTCGCGTGACTGTGCTGGAAGAAGAAGTAGTTGTGGGCTCGGTTGAGAGTCACGGTAAGCGCTAGTAGGATTTGCGTCCCTGATTCAGATTCGGGGCTATAGCTCAGTTGGTTAGAGCGCATCCCTGATAAGGATGAGGTCACAAGTTCGATTCTTGTTAGCCCCACGGAGGTAAACCTGTGAATTTCATCCGACGCGTCCTGATGGTGCTCGGTATTGCAGGTATTGCTGGTGCGCTGTTGCGAGTACGTGGCAAATCTGAACCGTCGAGCCAAAGAGGCGGCTGGCGCCCACTCAACCCCACAACTGACTCGATAGTTGATCAAACAAGTTCCCAGAACTAGCAACAAACAGTTCATGATTGATTTCTCTGGTGCTATTGGGGTAATCGGAGCCGGGGTAACTGGTTCGCGGGTTGTTGAGCATCTCGTTGCTACGAGTTCCTTACCAATCTTGTTGCATGACCAAGATCTGTATGGCGCGCAAAGGCTTGCCGCTGTACATCGATCCCACAATGTTGCGGTGAGCGTTGTTGATTTTGAAGCAGTTTCAACGGCATCGGTGGTGGTGCTTGCGTGTGGCTCACCACATGCCCCACTTGCACAAAAGATTCTTGCTCGCGGCGCATCAGTGGTGTCATTAAGCGATGACGTGTCAGACGTGATGAATCTTTTGAAGATGCACGATGAAGTAGCGGCAAAAAACAAAACTCTTGTGGTCGGCGCCGCTGCATCGCCTGGCATGACCGGGTTATTGCTCAGCAGTCTGCAATCCAACTTTGACGAAATTGACGAAGCCCATGTTGCGCTTCACGGAACGGGTGGTCCAAACTGCGCTGTGCAACACCACCGCGCGCTTGCCGGCCAATCAATCGGATGGCACGACGGAGAGTGGTTGCGCCGACCTGGTGGAAGCGGACGAGAACTGTGTTGGTTTCCAGAACCGGTTGGCGCATACGACTGCTATCGAGCCGAAATGGCCGATCCTGTGTTGCTAAAAAAGGCACAGCCGCATTTACAGCGAATCACTGCGAGAGTTTCGGCCAACAGACGAGACCGTTTCACAGCGCGCCTACCTATGTTGGTTCCACCGCATGCAGAAGGTGGCATGGGGGCACTGCGTATTGAAGTCAGGGGTTTTCGGAACGGTTCTCGAATTGTTGAAATTGCTGGAGTTGCCGAGCGAGTCGCGCAGATAGCGGGTGTGGTTGGCGCCACCACCGCATTGTTTGTGCACCGGGGACAAATAACAACCACTGGCACCTGTGTATTGGGACAAGATTCGTTGCCCAATGCCGAAATATTGCGCGACGTGCTAACTGGCGGAATCCGACTGCACCAATTTGTAGGTACGTGATGTCGAGCCTGAACAACACCGAGATACACACATCAGTACATGATCTTTTACACAACGCCAGCCAGCGGTATACCGACAAACGTCGTGCGATTATCGACATCCTGATTCAGGCCGGTAAGCCAATGTTGATTACCGACATGCTGAGCAAAGCAAAACAAATGCCTCAAAGCACGTTGTATCGAAACCTGTTGGTACTTGAAGAAGCATCGGCTGTGGTGCGAGTAGTAACAAATTCCGAAAGCGGTTGTTACGAATTAGCTGAGCACCTTATGGGTCATCACCATCACATGGTGTGTTCGAAGTGCGGCGCGGTTCGCGATGTGGTCGTGCCCGAAGGCCTTGAGCATGAGTTGGAAAAGGCTCTTGAGAAGGTGGCTCGCCGTGAAGGTTTTTCGATTGACAGACACCAACTCGACCTCATTGGGCGTTGCAATAACTGCAAATAAAAAGTTGATTTATTTAGCGTTTTGCTGATTCAGCAACTTGATGACTTCTTCAAGTTGGTCACGTAGTTCGTCAACTGTCACCACATTGGCCAACACCAATCGCACGCTTGCAAGTTCGCGAGCCAAAAATTCGGCATTGGCCTGAGTGCTTGCCGCAACCGCCCGGTCGGTTTCAGCTTGACGGCGGTCTCGCAACTCTTGACGGTTTTGAGCAAGCAAAATCAATGGCGCGGCGTATGCAGCCTGCACCGAGAACATCAAGTTGAGCAAGATAAATGGGTACTTGTCCCATTGCAAGGTGAGAAATAACACGTTGAGTGAAATCCAGATGATCACCAAGATTGTTTGAATAATCAAAAACCGTGCTGTGCCCATCAAGCGGGCGATGGATTCGGAGAATCGACCGAATGCATCTGGGTTGTAGTGCACACCGAGTGGTGCTTGGCGGTCGCGAGGACGCGCAAGGTTGTCGCGCTTTTTCATGACTGCACCCCACTCGTTGGGTGTCGACGCCAGTTGGCAGGAAGCGTGCGGTCCAACACGTCGTCAACCGTGATTGCACCCAACAAACGATTGTTGGTATCGCAAACAGCAACCGCCAACAAGTTGTAGCTTGCCAAGCGCTCTGCAACTTCGCGCTCTGGCATTGTTGGCACGATTGTTGGCTCCATCTCGACACACTGACTCAACGTCATGTGTGGAGACTCACGCAACAATCGCTGAAAGTGCACGACACCGAGGTAGGTGCCGGTTGGTGGGTAATGAGGAGCATGTGCAACAAACACCTGTGCAGCAATCGAAACCAAGATGTCCGGTTCGCGAATTCGTGCAAGTGCTTCAGCAACAGTTGAATCCGGAGACATCACCACGATGTCCGGTGTCATCAAAGCACCTGCTGTGCCTTCGGCGTGCGACAACAATTGACGCATGGTCTCAGCATCTTCGTCATCCATTGCTTCAAGGACTTTGCTGCGTTGTTCGCCAGGCATTTGCACCAACAAGTCGGCCAAGTCGTCGTATTCCATCTCGTCAAATACGTTGGTGAGGCGCTCCATGTCGAGCCCTTCAATCAAACGCAACTGCTCGTCTTCTGGCAACTCTTCCAACACGTCGGCCAAACGTTCGTCGTCCATCGCTTCAGCAACAAGACGTCGTTGTTCGAGTGGAAGCGCACGAATAACTGCGGCCACATCGCTCGGGTGCATGTCGCGCAAACGAGCGGCTTCAGCTGCTTGTGCAGTAGACGGTGCGAACAAACTTGCGACAACATCCCAGTCAACAAGTCGGTAGCTCGGACGTGGATTGAGTAACCCGCGTTTCGCTAGACGCACCTTTGATACATACCAACCTGGCGCGCGACCGTTCAAAAACTCGAGAGCAACATCGCTGACTGTTTCGTCACCAACCTTTTGGTTGAGCACGTCTTTACCGAGAAGTCGTTCACCGGCACGTGGGCGGAACGGGTTGAGATCGACGTCCCATGACTTAAGGCGAGCACCGTTGTTGTCGAGCGAGGCAATTCGCGAGGCGTTGACAAAAATGAGGCGGCGCTGGCTGGATGCAACAAACCCCAAGACGCGCGGGGGTTCGGTGGTGCGGCCGGGTACTACAACGATGTCGTCAATCTTGCCCAGGGGCGCGCCACTGGCATCCAAGAGAGGCAATCGCATGACGCGAAAGGCGTAGATCAATTCGGCAACCATGACCCGAAGGCTACCCGCCGCTATTTGATCGATGTGTCCAATATGCAGGAAGCCAGTGTTGGTATTGCTGAACGGATAGTGACAGGCTCGCAGGTATGAAATTTGATGTCGCAGTCATCGGGGGTGGGCCAGCCGGTTCCTCTGCAGCCATTACTGCGGCACGTGCAGGGCTGCGAGTGCTGCTTGTAGAAAAGGGTCCCCACGGTCGAGACAAGGTGTGTGGCGACGGTTTAACGCCGCGAGCAATAGCCGCGCTTGATGAATTGAAGATCGACTACTCGGTAGCGCACCGCATTGATGGTTTGCGCATGATTGCCGGAAAAACTCAACGCGAGTTGTCATGGCCTACAACATCGCGTTTTCCAAATCACGGTGCAGTCTGGCCACGTCAGAAGTTTGACAATCATTTACTTGATGTTGCCATTGCGGCAGGCGCTGAAGTTCGGTTTGAGTCTGAAGCGTTACCTGTTGTCGTCGGGGACCGCGCAACTGGTGTGCAAGTTGGAAGCGAAGTTATTTCAGCATCACTTGTTATTTTGGCAACCGGCGCACAAGGTGCCGCGGCAAAGATGCTTGGGGCAGTTCGCGACCCAGACGAAACTTTTGGTTTAGCAATTCGCGCGTATGCACCAACTCCACGTCATGCAGAACGTCATCTTGAAGCGTGTCTCAGTTTGCGCGATGAACACGGCACGCCAGTTCCTGGCTACGGATGGATGTTTCCTGCTGGCGATGGCACAGTGAACATTGGTGTTGGAGCACTCAGCACCATGAAGGGTTTCAAGAAACTCAATCTCAATACGTTGCTCGACCAATACGCATCGATCGTTCGAGAGCCGTGGTCGCTTGGCGACTATATAGATAAGCCTCGCGCGTGGCGATTGCCCATGAGTTGCGTGCGCAGACATGGCCCAGGTTGGGTGGCTATTGGTGATGCAGCCGGTTTTGTGAACCCAATGAATGGCGAAGGAATCGACTATTCATTGGAGTCGGGCATGCTTGCAATCTCGTGCTTTTTGGAAAACCCCGAAACCGCTTCCAGTGAATATGACAAGCGAGTGGGCGAGCGGTTCGACGCATTTTTGCGCACGGGTCGGAGGTTTAGTTTCATCATCGGACATCCGTGGTTACTCAAGCCAGGGCTTCGAGTTGCGGTTGGGTCGCAA
>CAINTF010000127.1 GCA_903853285.1 uncultured Acidimicrobium sp.
ATCTGCTCGCACGGTGTAGCAACGGGCACGAGCACGTCACATGCATCCAGCACTGTTTTTTGAGCCTCATGAATAGCGATCATTATCTCGCTACGGTACCGTCACATGACAGGCTGTAACTATGAGTAATTCGCACGCTGGCTCCCCGGATCATTACTTGGCGCTCCCCGCTTCGGGTCACCGAGCATCGTGGACTCTGGCTGACTCGACATATCTCAGCCATGTTGATTTGTTGTGGGAGAACGAAGGCTGGACAGCCAACGGAGTCTTGGGCTCCGAAAATGCCCACTACGTCATCCGCATGTCGGCAATGTGGGTCGTGCAGCAATTCTTGTTGTTTCGCGATATGGACGAGCCTGACTTGTGGCTCGCAACCGACGGCCACGGCAGGTGGGGCGAAATGAATGGCGAGCATCGAACCGAACTCGACGGCTGCATTGATATCGATCTACAAGGCACACCTTTTACCAACTCGATATTGACTCATAGATTGCCGCTGCATGTTGGGCATTCGTCAACTCAGAACGTCATCACCGTCGACACCGAAACTCTCGGCGTCACCGTGGTGCCACAAATGTATACGCGAGTCGACACTCACCGCTGGCAATACATCAGCCTTGCGCAAAACAAAACTGTTGAAGTGACAGTAGATGAGTTTGGTTTTGTGATCGATGAACCTGGCGCGTTTTCACGCGCCAAATAACAATCGCTACTCGATAATTGCGCCGTACACCATGCTGCGCAAAAATGGGCGAATTGGGTATGTAGTCGACGGAATCAGTTGCGTATAAAACGTTGCAGTGATCTCTTCAACAGGGTCAATCCAAAATGCGGTACTAAATATTCCACCCCAACTGTATGTGCCATCAGAGCAAGCAACTTTGGTTTTTGCCTGATCAATCACCACTGCAAAACCAAGACCGAAGCCCAAGCCGTCATAAAACACTTCCTCGCCAACAACGCGACCGAATTGCGAAACGTCTTGATTGTTTGGCAAATGATTCTTCGTCATCAGGTCAAGAGTGGTTGGCGAGATCAGTCGAGCACCGTCAAGTTCGCCACCATTTTCAAGCATTTGCAAAAATCGCCAATAGTCATACGCGGTTGAGACCAACCCACCGCCGCCTGAAAAGGCTGATGGCTTGGTGAGTACCGACTGCTCCATCGATGGCATGCGCACTGCTTTTAATCCGGTTTCGTCTGGTGTGTACACCGCAGCCAAACGTGACAGTTTTTCTTTCGGCACCCAAAAACTCGTGTCTTGCATTTTCAGTGGTTGCAAAATGCGCGTTTGGAAAAAGTCATTCAACGACATTCCAGATGCAACTTCAACAACGCGACCCAATACGTCGGTTGACACGCCGTAGATCCATGATGAGCCAGGTTCAAAAACAAGCGGCATGTCTGCCAAGCGGTCGCATATCTCTTCGAGCGTCTCCTCGCCATGAGAAACCAAACCGAAACCAGCGTTGCGATACATCTCGTCTACGACATGCGAATAATTATGCGCATACGTCAGACCAGAAGTGTGTGAGAGAAGGTGCCAAACACGCATTGGTTCCTTCATTGACGCAAGCACTGGCTTTTCTGCAGAGCCGCTCTCGTACACCTTGGTATGGCGAAATTTAGGAATGTATTGGCTCACCGGATCGGTCAGCTGCAATTTGCCTTCTTCAACCAACATCATGCATGCAATCGACGTAATTGGTTTGGTCATCGATGCAATTCGATACATGGTGTCAAGTTCGGTTGGCAATTTGCTTTCCATGTCGCGCATGCCATACGTGCTCACGTGCGCGATTTGTCCGTACCGAGCAACAGCAACGGTGTAACCAGGCAACCTGCCATCATCTACATACTGCTGAAAGTGTTCGTCAATGCGCTTGAGTCGCTCTGCCGACATGCCAACTTCTTTTGGATCAATGGTCACTTGTAATTTGCTCATTTGAATCTTCCTTCTAACCATGTAGAGAGTTCTGCACCAACATCTTTGCGCTTCAGCGCTATCTCGATCACTGCCTGCAACCAGCCCATCGGTGTGCCGGTGTCGTGTCGATCGATTTCGCTCACCACACCCAACAAGTTGCCAGCAGTTGCCGCCATAAGAAGTCCATCGGTCAGCAATATTTCTCCGCCCTTTGCTGGCTGAAGCGTATCGAGCATGTCAAACATGTCGGCGCCCAATACATACCGACCAATCAAGATGAGATCGCTTGGCGCTTCGTTGATCGCAGGTTTTTCTACAACGCCAGTAACTGTGACAACACCACCTTTGTCGGGCGCGCCCGTTGTCGACACACAACCGTATGCGCTCACTTCGCTCATCGGAACCTGCTTCAGGCCAACTACGTTTTTGCCACCTGCATCGTGCATCTTCCACATCTGTGTCAACAACGAAGCATCGCCCATCAATTCGTCGGGCAACAACACGGCAAATGATTCGTTGCCAACTGCTTGACGCGCACAAGCAACTGCATGACCGAGGCCTCGCGGAACATCTTGATACGCGACCGTGATTTTGACGTCTGTGCCGATCAGCGACAAGCGATCTGCCAATTCGGTGCGACCGCTGTCGCGAACTCGCTTCACCACGTCGGGCGATGGCACCAAGTAGGCCTCAATGCCGCTCTTTGCTTTGTTCGACACCACAACGATGTGGTCACACCCCGCCCCAATCGCTTCGTCCATCACCAGTTGCAGGGCAGGTGTGTCGAAAATGGGCATCAACTCTTTTGGCACCGCCTTGGTCGCAGGCAGAAATCTCGTCCCCAACCCAGCAGCGGGGATAACAGCGGTGTGCATTGCCACCCTTGCATCCTAGAATTGTTGACCTGATGCCAACGTATGTCTACAAATTCATTGATTCTGGCGAGACCATTGAGGTCTATCAGGCTTTCACCGACGACCCATTGACCGAGTTGGCCCACCCCCAGGACGGAGTGGTGAAACCAGTCAAAAAGGTATTCACCCCTGTGGGCGTTTCATTTAAGGGCGGCGGCTTCTACAAGACCGACAGCAAGTCGACTTCGAGCAGCACAACTCCCGCATCAAGTTCTTCAACATCTGCCAGTACCTCAACTTCAACATCTTCCGAGAGCACGGCTGCTGCACCAGCGGCAGCTCCCGCCGCAACACCTTCAGCACCAGCCAGCACACCCGCGCCGTAACTCAGTTTTTTCGCATTTTTGATGTGCCTCGCGCACACAACAATGCATGAACAACAAACTCGTCCCGGCATCGCTGCACAAACTCTTAACTGCCATCACTCCCGTCATTGTGCGCATTCGCGAAATAGGCGCCGCCAACTACTTGGTGTTGTGCCGCAACAATCGTCGTCGACAACAAGTTATTGCGGGTCTCGTGTGTTGTGCGGCGCTGACATTTTTCGTGACCTTGTCGCGCATGCAATCTGCAACGTCATCGCTCGGCAAAACAACCTCTGTGCTGATAGCAGCAAGCGACATCAAGCCAGGTGATCTCATCACTCCCCAACTTTTCGTAGTGCGAACATTTCCTCGCTCTGCGGTAGCTCAAACAGCATTGCATGATGTACAACTTGGTTCGATTGCGCAACAATCAATTTCGAGTGGCGAATTACTCACCACCACCAACACGGGCACAAGCACTTCAAAACAGTTGCAACTACCGGTTGGTTTTCGATCAGTGGCTATCGTGCCGCCAGCCGCGCTGCCTCCAATGCAGGTTGGCGATCACGTTGACATCATCGCCAATGGCATAGTGCTTGCTGCCGATGCACTCGTCTTGAGCCTGATGGAGAACACAACTGGAGCATCAAATGGTGCTGTCCTTGGTGTTGTGGTTGCTGTGCCTGCAGAATTGTCTGCGGCAGTCGCAAGCGCTACAGCAATTGGCGATGCAACGTTGGTGGTGTCGAGTTAGCGAATCGAGCTTGCTGCAAGCAGCAACACGCCAACACCAACAATTACTCGGTATGCAACGAATCCATTGAAGTTGCGGTTGCGCAACATGCGAATCATTCCCCACATTGCGATCCATCCAGAGATACCAGCAGCAACAATTCCAACGATCATTGGCGTCATGAGTCCGTCTGGCACGCCGTCTTTGGCAAGTTTTGCCAACTTAAACAACACTGCTCCACCAATGACCGGCACACTCATCAAAAAGCTCACTCGCGCAGCGGCATCGCGAGTAAAGCCAAACTTGCGAGCCGCAGTAATAGTGATGCCCGATCGCGATGTGCCCGGATTGAGCGCGATTACTTGAGCGACACCAATAAACAATGCATCACGAGTAGTAAACGAGTTTTCGTCACGCTCACCAGCCAAACGGTCAGCCCACAACAACACAAGACCAAACACGATCAACGAAATTGCGATCATTACTGGTTTGCCAAGTTTTTCGGTCACCCAGTCTTCACCTATCGCGCCAGCAACTCCAGCAGGAACCGCTGATGCAACAAACAGCCATGCCCTGCGGCCCATCTGCTTGTCGGAACGTTTTGGGGCAACGATCACGCGCACGCCTTCGCGCACGTACCCAATGAGTTCTTGTCGTAGATAAAACAGCACTGCCAACAGCGTGCCCAAGTGCAATGCAGTATCAAAAGCTTTTTCGACAGCTGCGCCATTGGCCAAATTGCCAAAGTCGTTCCATCCAAACAACCACGGCAC
>CAINTF010000128.1 GCA_903853285.1 uncultured Acidimicrobium sp.
ACGCTTTTGGTCGGCCTGACGCAATTCAAAATCAACAATGTGATCATCCTTGACAATGAGACGATGACAAAACAATGTTGGCCAGTTGAGCAGGCGCATCAGTGGACGCCCAAACTGCTCAAACGTGTCAGAAAGAATGATGACCTGTGTGCGCTCGCGCAATGCATCCAAAAATTCGACGGCACCTGGCATTGGTGACAAACCAGCAATCACTTGCTCGATGCGGCTCATGGTCAAACCGTGTTGGTCAAGGATCTGAATACGCGATTTCATCAGCACGTCATAGTTGGGCTCGTCGCGAGTAGTGCGCTTCAACTCTGGAATGCCAGTGCTTTCTGCAACGGCAATCCAAATCTCGGGCACCAACACGCCTTCGAGATCGAGCGTGACGATTCCTTGATGTGGTTTAGTTGCAACAGCCATAGTTCTAGTCTTGCTCGCGACAGTCTTCGCACGAAATTGTGGGTGATGCGGCTTCACACGCACTACACACCAGGGTCAACTTGTGGCAGGCGAGATTGGAACAGTTATGAAACTGTGCAGTGGGTGCTGAGCACAAGTCGCACGTTCCCAACACTTTGGCTTGATCGCTAAATTCCATCTTGAGACGACGATCAAAAACATACAGTGAGCCCTCCCAAAGGCCTTTGTCGCGAAACTCCTCCCCGTAGCGAACAATGCCGCCATCGATTTGATACACCTCTTTAAATCCGCGATTTTTCATAATCACTGATAACACCTCACAGCGGATGCCACCGGTGCAATACGAAACAATCGGCTTGTCCTTGAGGTGGTCATATTTGCCACTCTCTATTTCGGCGACAAAGTCTGGAGTCGTTTCTACGTCGGGAATGACAGCATTCTTGAATCTGCCGATACGTGCTTCGTATGCACTTCTGCCATCAAAGAAAACAACGTCTTCGCCTCGTTCAGCGACGAGTTGATTCACTTCGGCTGGTTTGAGATGTACACCGCCACCGATGATGCCATTTTCGTCAACCTTGATTTCCTCGGGGACTCCGAACGTAACAATCTCGTCACGCACGCGTATCTCGATCCGCGGAAAATCATTGCCGATTCCATTTGACCACTTGAAGTCGATTGTCTTGAAGGCTGGAAATTCTTTGGTGACCCGTACGTATTTTTTGATTGATGCCAACGAACCCCCAACGGTGCCATTGATGCCATCTTTCGAAATGATGATTCGGCCATTGAGGTCGAGGCGCTCGCAGAGTGCGCGCTGCCACAAGCGGATTGCTTCTGGATCGGCAAGCGGTGTGAACTTGTAGAAGAGGACGATTTTGGTGGGTTCGATAACTCTAAATTTAGCGGTGCAGCGATAAATAAGGCGTGGCTGACAAGCGCCTCGGCGTAGCCTTAACTCTCATGGAAATCATGCAGTCACACAAGTTGGCCAATGTCTTGTATGACATTCGTGGCCCAGTGCTTGAAGAAGCCAAGCGACTTGAGGCTGCAGGACACAGAATTATCAAACTCAATATCGGAAACCCTCAACCTTTTGGTTTTGAGACTCCGCCAGAGGTGTTGGTTGAAGTAGTGCGCAACCTGCCGATATCGCAGGGTTATTCAGATTCGCAAGGGATCTTGTCGGCACGCACCGCGGTTGTGCAGCACTACCAAGAGCGTGGCATCGATATCACCGACGTAGATGACGTGTGGTTGGGCAATGGAGTGAGCGAACTTATTCAAGTTGCGCTGAATGCATTACTCAATGAAGGTGACGAAGTTTTAATTCCCGCACCGGACTATCCGTTGTGGACTGCGTCGACAAGTTTGTCGGGTGGTACTCCAGTGCATTATTTGTGCGATGAGGCAAATGGCTGGATGCCAGACATGGACGACATTCGGTCAAAAGTGAGTGATCGCACAAAAGCAATCGTGATCATCAACCCAAATAATCCGACTGGTGCCGTGTACAGCCCGCAGATTTTGCGCGAGATTGCCGATTTTGCTGTGGAGAGAAACCTCATCGTGATGGCAGACGAGATCTACGACAAGATTTTGTATGACGATGCAGTGCACACCACATTTGCATCAATTGCCCCAGACGTATTTACTCTCACGTTTAACGGACTCTCGAAGGCTTATCGCCTCGCAGGTTTTCGTGCTGCGTGGATGGTGATGACTGGCCCTCGCAAACATGCGACCAGTTACATCGAAGGCATCACGATGCTCACCAATATGCGTTTGTGCGCCAATGTTCCAGCTCAGCATGCGATTCAGACCGCGCTTGGCGGACGACAGAGTATTAAGGACTTGGTATTGCCGGGTGGGCGACTGCTCGAGCAGCGCAATGCCGCGATTACCGCGTTGCGCAAAATTCCTGGTGTCTCTTGCGTCGAACCAAAGGGAGCGCTGTACGTATTTCCAAAACTTGATCCAAACATGTATCCAATTGCTGATGATCGCAAATTCGTACTCGACCTCCTTCGAGCCGAGCGTGTTTTGGTAGTTCAAGGAACAGGATTTAACTGGCCGACACCAGATCACTTGCGCATCGTGACATTGCCGTGGGCGGCAGATCTCACTGAAGCGATTGGTCGCATCGGAAACTTCTTGTCGACGTACTCGCCAAAATAGTGTCGAAAGTTAGTTCCCCCGACTAGAAGGAGTTTGTTATGCCAGCAGTAACTGCAGACACTCTGACGCTTCCACGAATAAGCGCAGCGTTATCAAAGCGCTCGCGTTCAGTGCGCTCGATCACCACCGCGCCAAGTGGTTTCGAGGGTGAAGGATTTCCAGTGCGCCGCGCTTTTGCAGGCGTTTTGACAGCTGATCTCGATCCGTTCATCATGATGGATCAAAT
>CAINTF010000129.1 GCA_903853285.1 uncultured Acidimicrobium sp.
GTGTAAATCACATGCTTTATGAGACTTGCACCTATATAGGTGAGCAGCAATGTCGAAACAATTTCGCTCGTGCCGAGTCGTGATCGCACGAAGGCCGGAACAAAAATCCAAGCCGCACCCGCAAGCGCCCCACACAATAGAACGATGGGCACCATGATCAATGTTGGCAAATGGTCGCCAAGTGCGATACCGGCCCATGCGCCACCGATAAGACCAAGATACAACTGGCCTTCACCGCCGATGTTGTAGAGGTTCATTTGAAATGCAAACGCTGCGGAGATGCCCGTACAAATCAACACCGTCGAAAGTGCCAATGTGTCGGTAATGCCATTAAACGAAGCAAATCCATCGCGGAACATATTGGTGTAGGTATCGATTGGTGAGTAGCCCGTTGCGAGCAAGAAGAGTGCTCCAAAAAACAACGCCGCAAATACCGAAGCGAGCGGAACCAGTAATGACAGTCGACGAGGGGTTTCTCCTCGCTGTTCGAAGACGACTCGGAATGGAATGCGCATTATGAACTACTTCCGCTCGAGAGGCCAGCCATCGCGGCGCCTACTTGTGAAAGCTGCGCTGTCTCACCTGGGGTTTCGTGCACCACTGCCCCGCGATACAACACAAGCACGCGATCGGACAGTGACAGCACTTCATCTAGATCTTCGGAAATAAGCAGGATTGCTTGGCCCGCACTTCGTGCATCATTGAGCAATCTGCGCACAGTTTCAATTGCACCAACGTCGAGACCGCGAGTTGGCGAACACACGACGAGCAGCTTTGTTGCACTTCGGCCACCAGAGAGTTCACGCGCCAAGAGTACTTTTTGAGCGTTGCCACCAGACAGCTTGCGTGCAAGATGATCTGGCCCATTTGCCTTGATCTCAAACTGTTCAATCAATCTGGTTGCCTCCGGGCGCACGGACACTCGATCAACGACAAGTTGTCGGTCTCGAGTGAGCAACAAGTTGTCAAGAATCGACATCGATGGCACTAACCCCATACCTAAACGATCTTCTGGCACGTACGCCAAACCAACTTCGCGCGCCTGGATTGGTCCACAATCCGTTGTCATTGCACCAGAAATACTGACTGAGCCGCTCGTTGGAGAAACAAGACCCGCAATGGTGTCTGCGAGTTCGCGTTGGCCGTTGCCTGCTACGCCCGCAATGCCAACCATCTCGCCTGCGTGCACATTAAATGAAATGTCAGTGAGCACTGCAACATCATCAACAGTGAGAGACAAATTACGAATCTGTAAAACTTCATGACCTGTTGCATGGGTAGCGCGTTGCGCATTGAGTTCAATATCGCGGCCGACCATGAGGCGCGCTAGTTCTTTCGTATCAGTGGTTCCCTTGCCCGACACGTGTCCTGTCACCCGACCGTTACGTAGAACGGTTACTCGATCCGAGATTTCTACTACTTCGCCAAGTTTGTGACTGATGAACACAATTGATTTTCCTGCTGCTGTCATTGCATGCACGTTTTCAAACAGCTTTTCTACTTCTGACGGCACCAACACGGCGGTTGGCTCGTCCAACAACAAAATCTCTGCTCCTTGATACAGCGCTTTAACAATCTCGACTCGTTGGCGTTGCCCAACTGACAAGTCGCCAACAGTTGCGTCTGGATCAATTGGCAGTCCATACGACTCTGCAACTGCAGCAACTTTTTCGTTTATTTCGCGACGATTCAACTTGAACGGCAAATCGCGACTACCCAAAATCACATTTTCTGAAACTGTAAATCTTTCGACCAAACGAAAGTGCTGATGCACCATCGCGATTCCGTGCTGCAAACCTGCGCGCGGTGACGACAAATTGATGCGCTTTCCATTGCGCATGAGATACCCGGCATCGGGTTGATACAGACCACAGAGCACTGCAGCGAGCGTGCTTTTTCCAGCACCGTTTTCGCCCAACAACGTGTGCACTTCACCTGCACGTACGTCAAAGTCGACTGAGTCGTTGGCAAGTACGCCGGGAAATTTCTTATCTATTGAATGTGCTGAGAGTGCAGTAGAGGCCGCACCACTGTTGTGGTGCGGCCCCTGTGCAACCTCGTGAGAGGTATTACTCATTTATTGATCAGCCCTTTGGAGAACCGATTACTCCCTTAACGAAATAGCTCATTCCGAGCAAGTCGAGCAACTCTGGCTTTGAACCAGCTGCAACAACTTCCTTACCGTCCTGATCCGTAACTGGACCCTGGAATGGTGCGAATGAACCATCGATGATTGCTGCTGCCTTCTCGGCGATCAATGCTTGTGTGTCGGCATCTACTGATGTACCGAATGAAGCAAGCGTGACCATTCCGTCAGCCATCGAACCGTAGTACTCGTCAGCTGGGCATGTGCCACCAGCAACGGCCTTTGCGGTCTGGATGTAATACGGAGCCCAGTTCCATGTTGGAGCGGTAAGCCATGCGTTTGGTGCTGCTTCAGCAACATCGCTGTTGTAACCAACCCACTTGGCACCCTTTGCATCGGCTGCAAGGCCGGTTGCTGTGGTGTCCTGGTGCATTGCAAGCACGTCTGCGCCTGCTGCAAGAAGTGATTCAGCAGATTGCTTTTCAGTATCTGGTCCGAACCATGTCTTTGTCCAAGAAACTTGAACGGTTGCAGCTGGGTTAACCGACTGCGCGCCAAGTGTAAATGCGTTAATTCCGCGAATAACTTCTGGAATTGGGAACGCTGCAACATAACCGAGCTTGCCGGACTTGCTTGCTGCGCCTGCTGCGATACCACTCAAGTAACGAGCTTCTTCAGCAGCACCGAAGTACGTGCCCAAGTTTGCTGGAACATCACCAAATGTTGCGTACTCTCCACCTGCATCTTTAGTGAGCAAGAACTTTGCGCCAGTTGCCCACTCGAAGCAACCTTCTGGGTGCTTAGCAGCAACGCGTGCCATTGGAGCTCCGTAACCAAACGAGGTTGCGAAAATCAAGTTGTAACCTTCGGCTGCGAGGCCTTCCATGATTGCTTCGCCTTCGTCGCCTTCTGGAACGTTCTCTACACGCTTGACTTCAATGCCGAGTTCGGCTTCGAGGGCAAGGATGCCTTGTTCGTGCTGGTATGTCCAGCCTTTGTCGTCTGGAACACCGATGTAGACAACAGCAACTTTGAGCATGCTGTAGTCGGCTGCAGCGTCAGTTGTTACTGGTGCTGCTGTGGTGTCTGTTGACGAGCTGCTCCCACCACAAGCAAGAAGTCCGAAGACTGCTGCTGTAGCAAGGGCAAAACCCTTAATGTGATTTTTCCTCATCTGTTGTGCTCTCCCCTTTTATGCAAGTTGCATATGTCGTTGTGTTGCTCCGCGCCAAACGGCACGCAACAGACAATAACACGCTGAACGACATCATGATTACGTTGAAACACGATTAAACCCTTGTGCCACTTGACTTTACAAACCATAAAGTTGCGAGTTGTGAACTAGTCTGAAACCTCATGAAGTCGTCTTTAAGTGGCCTGATCGATGAGTCGGTCACCATCATCCGAGAAGTGGCTGCCGAGTTCGAGCGCCCAGTATTACTATTTTCCGGCGGCAAAGACTCTGTGGTCATGCTGCATTTAGCGGTACGGGCCTTTGCCCCTGCGCGAATTCCGTTTCCTGTTATGCATATCGACACCGGCCATAACTTTGATGAGGTCATCGAGTTCCGGGATCGTTGCGTTGCAGATATGGGCGTACAACTCATAGTCGGTTCGGTGCAAGCGTCAATTGACTCCGGACGTATTGCCGATGTGACAGGCCCTCGCGCAAGTCGCAACCCGTTACAAACTGTGACGTTGCTCGATTCAATTGCCGAGCACAAATTTGATGCCGTGTTTGGTGGTGCGCGCCGAGACGAAGAGCGTGCGCGTGCAAAAGAGCGTGTGTATTCCCACCGTGACTCGTTCGGCCAATGGGACCCAAAAAATCAGCGCCCAGAATTATGGGGCATCTACAACGGTCGCCACCGACAAGGTGAGCACTTCCGTATCTTCCCTATCTCCAACTGGACCGAGCTCGATATTTGGTCGTTTATTGCCGAGTACAACATCGACCTTCCAAGCATCTACTACGCACATCGTCGACCAGTCTTTCGTCGCGACAACATGTGGATGGCAGTGACTCCATTTTTGCGACCAGAAGCAAACGAGACCGTGGTTGAAGAAATGGTGCGCTTCCGCACCGTTGGTGATGCCACATGCACAGCAGCAATCGAGTCGGTTGCAACGACCGTTGAAGACATCATCGCCGAAACATCAGTTGCCCGAATCACTGAGCGTGGTGCTACTCGCGCAGATGACCGCATGTCTGAAGCCGGCATGGAAGATCGCAAGCGAACGGGCTACTTCTAATGGAGCGTCTGCGTTTTGCAACCGTCGGTTCGGTAGATGACGGCAAGTCAACGTTGATTGGCCGATTGCTCTATGACTCAAAGAGCATTTTTGAAGACCAACTCGAACACATCGAGGCAGTAAGCAAGCGACGAGGCGACGATTACGTTGACTTGTCATTGCTTACAGACGGATTGCGCGCCGAGCGTGAACAAGGCATCACCATCGACGTCGCATATCGATACTTTGCAACGCCTAAACGCTCGTTCATCATCGCCGACTGCCCAGGCCACATTCAGTACACGCGCAACATGATCACCGGTGCATCAAATGTCGACTTGGCAATTGTGCTCATTGACGCTCGCACGGGCGTGATCGAACAAACACGACGCCACAGTCTGCTCGTTTCACTTCTAGGTGTTCCCCACTTGGTCATCTGCGTCAACAAGATGGATCTGGTTGACTACGACCAAGCGGTTTTTGACCGTATTCGAACAGAGTTTGAAGAATTCGCATCACGTCTCGACTTACAAGACGTCACTTTCTTGCCCATCAGTGCGCTTGCCGGAGACAATTGCGTGACTCGTTCGGCCAACATGCCTTGGTTTGAAGGCTCAACACTGTTGCACCATCTCGAGAGCGTTTACACAGCGTCTGACGACAAC
>CAINTF010000130.1 GCA_903853285.1 uncultured Acidimicrobium sp.
GAGCGCTTCTTTGGTGTGCTGCTCGAGCATTACGGCGGAGCGTTTCCAACTTGGCTTGCGCCAGTACAGGTGCGAGTTCTTCCGGTAACGAGTGGTCACGAGCCGTACGCAACAAAACTTGTTGCTCAACTTCTGCGTGCAGGTTTCCGTGTAGATACAAGCGTCGCTGATGAGCAGTTGGGTAAGCGAATTCGTTCGGCAAAGTTAGAGCGCATTCCTTACGTGTTGGTTGTTGGCGACGACGATGTTGCACACGAAACCGTTGGTGTTAATCCTCGTGGTGGCGAAGTCATACGCGATGTAAAGTTTGCAGACTTTGTAAAGCAGTTACAAGATGAAACTGTCGATCTCGCTACTGATGTAACTACCGACGTCTCTGGAATGGCGTTGTAGGCAATATGCGCCTAGAGCGACTGTGGAATGGATGGCGTGCACAGTACGTGCAGGGCGACACGAAGAAGAATGATTCCGGTAAGTCAGTGTTTACCGAAATTTTGCAATCAGACATGAAGGACGAAGAGTCCCATATCGTTCATCGCGGTTTGCATTCGTTCGTCATTCTTAATGCGTTTCCGTATTCGCCTGGACATTTGTTGGTTTTGCCATATCGCGAAGTTGCCGAACTTGAAAACCTCACTTCGGAAGAGCACAACGAGATCTGGTCGACTGTCACGTTTGGCGTTCAAGTGTTGAAGGCTGAATACAAGCCACAGGGAATAAACATCGGCGTGAACATGGGAGCTTCGGCTGGTGGAAGTATTGCGCAGCACCTACACGTGCACATTGTTCCACGATGGGGTGGCGATACTAATTTCATGGTTGCAGTTGCCAACACCAAGATTCTGCCAGAAGCGTTGGACGTCACGGCTGAGCGTGTGAGATCTGCCTGGAAGAAACTCGAAGCGTAAGACAATCGAAGCGTAAGACAATCGAAAAAGGGAAGTAAACAATGTCAAGCAATGAAATACGCGACGCACTACCTGAAGACCTAGATATTTCTGCTTTCGTCGGGCCATATCAATTTCCCGACAACCATCGTCGCAGGATTCCTGGATTTATTTATCTCGGAGTAGCGGCAGCATGCTTTGGTCTTTGGCTTGCTGCACAATCGGTAGATTCGTCACTCGGAAGGAGCGGTCTCGTGAATGATGGGATGCTCATCGTGGCTATTTCGCTGAGCGTGTTCGGATTATTCGTTCTGAGTTCATCATGGAAAATGACTGTCGATGAAAAAACAGCTCTGGTGTTTGCCAGTCGTGCAGTTGGCTTTGCGGTTGGGCATTCTTCAGCGCAACAGGTATGGCGAGGTTTTCGCAGCCGACCTACATGGCGCGTATTTTGCTATAGCGCCGAAGAGCCCCCATCGCAGCGGGGATTGGTCTTGGTGGACGCGATCGACGCTTCTATCGTCGAATGTTTAGTCGAAGCCAACCCCGACAAGTAGGCTCTCGCATATGTTTGATGGTCGGTTTCGTGTAGAGATCGAGCGCGTGGTGCGCCCCGTGGGCAAGTTGCTTCTGCGAACTGGTTTGTCGCCAGATCACATCACCATCCTGGGTCTGTTAATCGCGATTGGTGCATCGGTTGCAATTGGACTTGGCTCGTTACCTCTTGGGCTGGCACTCGTCATTTTGTCGGCACTTCCAGACATGTTTGATGGCGCACTTGCCAAGGCATCAAATTCGGCAAGTCAACGTGGTGCATTTTTCGATTCAGTCATAGACAGAGTGAGCGATTCATTTTTGCTTGGTGGCGTGGCCTGGTACTTGGCCGATACACGTGGGGCAACAGCCGCAGTCTTGCCGTTTGCGGTGATGGCGGTTTCATCGCTGATTTCATATCAGCGCGCGAAAGCCGAATCGCTAGGACTTCATGCCAAGGGTGGCTTGATGGAGCGAGCAGAGCGCATCATTGTTTTGTGCGTTGGGTTGTTATTTGGTTCGTTGCTGTGGTGGGTGATGTGGGCGATGCTCATACTTACTTCGATGACAGCGGTGCAACGTTTTGCAAAAGTTTGGAAACAGGCGGCCGTTGCACCTGTTACAGCGCAAAAACAAGAAGTACGTCGTTCGCGTCGAGCTTCTCGACGTGTGCGTCGTGATGATTATCGCGAACGATTTGCGCGCCGCCGTCGATTGCAATAATTCTGCATGCCGCAAGCGCATCACAACACTGCAGAACAAATCTCTGTAGCCGGTTACAAGCTCGCATCGCTGGTCGCCCGTGTTGCTCCCTCATCGGTTTTGTTGGGAGCTGCTAGTGGGGTAGGTAGTTCTCTTGCAAGAGCAATGAAGCAAAACAGGGCAATGGTGATGCGACATTTACAAAGGGTTGATCCAAGCCTGACAGGAAAGCAGTTGCAGGAGGCAACACAACAGGCGTTTGTGAGTTACACGCGTTATTACTTAGAAACTTTTCGCCTGCCTTCGCTGTCGCAGCAGCAAATTGCAGATGGCCATCATGTCGAAGGGTTTCAATACATCGAAGATTCGGCGGCCAAAGGCAAGGGCACAATTCTTGCGCTGCCACATATGGGCGGATGGGAATGGTCTGGACGGTGGTTGATCGATCAGGGATATCAATTGACCGCAGTTGTTGAGCGTCTAGAAAATACGGAACTGTTCGAGTGGTTTGTCGAATTGCGTTCAAGATATGGGGTCAATGTCATTGCACTGACTGATGATGCGGGAATTGCGGTTGGCAAAGCATTGCGCGATAACCACGTTGTGTCGCTGCTGTGCGATCGCGATATCCCCAAAGATGGCAAACGCACTGGGGTCGAAGTGCAGTTTTTTGGTGAAACCACGACGGTGCCAGCCGGACCAGCCTTTTTTGCATTGCGAACTGGTGCGCAACTTTTGCCGATGGCTACCTTCTTTACACCCGGCGCCAACGGACACAAGTCGGTCATCAGACCCGCACTCGTTGTTGAACGACAAGGTTCACTGCGCGACGACGTCGCACGAATCACTCAAATGCTGACAACCGAAATCGAAAATCTGATTCGCCAGGCACCAGAGCAGTGGCACTTGTTTCAACCGAACTGGCCGAGTGATCCCGGTTACCAGGATCAGACTGTTGCCTAGCCGAGTACGTCTTGCAACTCTTGTAACCGATCGCGATTAACTCGGTACCAAATCCATGTTCCGCGTTTGGTACCAGTAATCAGGCCGGCTTCGCGTAAGACTTTCAAGTGGTGACTTACTGTTGGTTGTGAACGTCCAGTTGGCTTGACGAGGGAGCATGCACAAGTTTCTGCATCTTCAGAAGCGGCGATGAGGCTAAACAGTTTGAGTCGAGTCGGATCTGCCAGAGCGGCAAATCCCTGAGACAAATTGTCGGCATTGCGCGTCGAGAGAGATGCCTCAGTGACTGGCGAACAGCAGACGGGGGTGCGTGTTATATTGATGACTGTCAATATAACAGAAGATAGAGCAGACGGTACAACAATCAATATGGAGGCGAGATGTCACGGGTCCAATTAGCGCTCAATGTTTCTAATTTGAACGATGCAATTGAGTTCTACTCAAAAATGTTCAATGCAACTCCTGCCAAGGTTCGTGAGGGGTACGCAAACTTCGCAATCGCTGATCCACCTTTGAAGTTGGTGTTGATTGAAACGCCACGAGATGAACATGCCGAGTATCAACACATCAATCACCTTGGCGTTGAGCTTGAGTCGAGTGAACTTGTTGAAAAATCAATTGCACGATTTGAACAACTTGGATTAGTGGAGTCTGTGGAGAAAGATTCCACATGCTGCTACGCCGTGCAAGACAAGGTGTGGATGCAAAGTCCTGATGGCGCACCTTGGGAGTACTACACAGTGTTGTCTGATGCGCCAACATTTCATGCGACTATTGATCAGAAGTGCTGCTAAAAATGTCCGCGGCAAATGTGGTGATGTCACGAAAGTTGTTAGCCGAAGCGATCGGAACCGGGCTGCTGATAGTTGCAGTCATCGGTTCGGGGATCATGGCCGAGAGGCTCACCGACATTGTGGCCTTGCAATTGTTGTGTAACGCCATCGCTACTGGTGGAGCGTTAGTTGCATTGATTTTGATTTTTGCTCCAGTGTCGGGTGCTTCTTTTAATCCTGTTGTTGGAATTGTCGGAGTGTTTACTGGTGAGGCAACAATGCGAGATACAGCGCTATATGCAGTAGCGCAGACTGTCGGCGGGTGCATTGGCGCCATCACAGCAAATTTGATGTTTGATTTGGACGCCATCAACATTTCGCAAAAAGTGCGCTCTGGTTCAGGGATTCTTTTCTCTGAAGTAGTGGCAACGATCGGTTTACTTGTGGTGATCTATGGAACTATTCGTGCACAGCGTGCAAATTTGGTTCCGTTTACGGTTGCGGCGTGGATAACAGGAGCATATTTTTTCACTTCATCAACTTCATTGGCAAACCCAGCAGTAACCATTGCTCGAAGTTTGAGCAACACATTTGCAGGAATTGCTCCAGAGTCAGTGCCAATGTTCGTATTGATGCAATTGATCGGCGCCATGATGGCAGTGGCGATCATCAAGTTCGTTTTCGGTGAATCGCAGTCATGAAGGGTGTTTTGTTTCTGTGCATTCACAACTCTGGTCGTTCTCAAATGGCTGCAGGGTTTATGCGTCACCTCGGGGCTGGTCGAGTCACGGTTTATTCGGCAGGCTCGGAGCCAGCAAATTCAATTAATCCTTCTGCCGTTGCAGTGATGAAGGAAGTTGGAATCGATATTGCATCGGCTCAACCACAATTGTGGACTATGGAGATGCTGGAAGCAGTAGACGTTGTCGTAACTATGGGCTGTGGTGATGCGTGCCCGTTTTTACCCGGCAAAAAGTATGTGGACTGGCCCCTCAAGGATCCCGCAGGTCAAGGTGTAGACGCAGTGCGTCCAATCCGCGATGAAATTCAAAAACTTGTAGAGGATTTACTTGCAGAAATTTCGTAACTCGCCTCACCTGTATTAGGCGAAAGCATTAAAAAGTTCGTTAATCGCCTTTACCTGACCGCCGGTGGTAGACGACATCACTGCAATCGGTAAAACACCTGCGTTGGCCCACGCTGCAAATTGTTCGCGCACTTGAGCTGCTGAACCAGAGATTGTGCAGTCGCGTAGCCATGAATCACTCATCGTGGCTTGCAACGCCTCTGCCATGGATTCCTTTGGAGTCGTGGCAAGCACATTTTCGATTGCGTCCATCTCAACTTCGTAGCCGGCGGTACGCCAATAGTTTCGATAGTTGGGTAGAGAGACGTAACCAGTCAATGTCTTGCGGTGCAGTGCCAATGCCGCTTCGACATCGTCACTGATGATGGTTGGAACCATGTTGGACATAAAGAATGTGGATCGTTTGTCGGCGGGGAGTGTTGCAACCTGACGCCCAATATCGCGCAAGGAAGCATTTGCCCAAATGGCTCCTTCGGAGATTTGGTGTGAGAGCGCAAGCATCTTGTCACGCAGTGTTGCGAGATAAATCGGTGGAAGCTCGCCCGAAAATTTCTCGTTTGCGCGCATTGCTGCAACATAGTTGGAAATGTCGCTGAGTGGCTTGCCGGTTTCAACTCCGAGACGTTGCACAACCGGTCCGTGACTGACACCAATGCCGAGACCAAATCGCCCACGAGAAATTTCGTGAATGTGTGCAGCAGTGTTCGCCGTTTCCACTGGGTGGCTGTAATACATCGGTTGTATTGATGTCCAGTAATGAATTGTGTTTGTGGCATGGGCGAGTGACGTGCAGAGTGCCATCGTGCCGCCGAGGCTTGGGCAGGCAAGACCTTCAAAGCCGAGTTGTTCAGCTTTTAGCGCCAACTCCAAAATCGAATTGCGTTTGGTGGGCGAGGCGACAATCGAAATTGCCGGCTTGGAGTACGGGTTTGCAGGGAACTGCGTCATGGCGATACATCTTTCGTGCTGATTATGTTTTGTGTGGTTTTGTTTCGTTTGCGTTTAAATCGCTTCTAGACGGTCTACCGTATACGGCGTGAACATGTTGCGGGTTGCAATGGTGAGTCCCTACAGCGTGTCAGTTCCGGGTGGAGTACAAGCTCAAGTCATGGGTTTGGCGCGCGAGCTTCGCCGCATCGGTCACGAAGTACGAGTGCTGGCGCCATGTGATGGTCCTCCTCCTGAGCCATTTGTGACACCGTTGGGTCAGAGCTTGCCGACTTCTGCAAATGGATCGGTTGCACCGCTTGCGCCGGATCCATCAGCAGCATTGCGTACGATTCGCGCCCTCAATGATGAGGCCTTTGACGTCATACATTTACATGAACCCATCGTTCCCGGTCCTACGGTTACTTCATTGTTGTTGCGACTTGCACCAACAGTGGGAACATTCCATGCAGCAGGCGATTCATCGTCGTATCGAGTTCTCAATAAAACTGCGCGTTGGGCGGCCAACCACTTGAGCGCACGTGTTGCGGTATCTGAAGCTGCAAAGGAACTTGCTTCGAGATATCTCGACGGTGAGTATCAGGTGCTGTTCAACGGAATAGAAACCTCTCGTTACCTGAAACATGGTGCAGAGCGCGAGGTTCAACCAACCATTTTTTTCTGCGGTCGTTTTGAACCTCGAAAAGGACTAGAAGTATTGCTTGGCGCGATGAAGCACTTGCCTCACAATTTTACGTTGTGGATCGCTGCGGATGGTCCTGGCATAGATGAAATGCACAGACTGTATGAGAGTGATAAGCGTATTTTGTGGCTTGGTCGAATTACCGAAACAGACAAGCTCGATCGACTTTCGCGCTGCACAGTTTTCTGTGCTCCTTCTCTGCGCGGTGAATCCTTCGGCATAGTTCTGCTTGAGGCAATGGCGGCGGCAGCCCCACTTGTTACAACTGATATTGATGGCTATCGAAATGTTGCGACACACGAATTGAATGCATTGCTTGTCGCACCAGGCGATGAGGAGCAGTTGGCAAATTCGATAACTCGGATCGTCAACGACACCAATCTGTCGCAACGCTTGGTTGCTGGTGGTCTGAAACGCGCAGAGGATTTTTCGATGCAACGTCTCGCAAGGGAGTACGTCGTGATTTACGAGAAGCTGTTGGCAGCCGAGAAAAATGATGAGATTGTTGTGCAACCAAACAAGCTGCTGTCAATGTTTGAGCATCGCGTACTTCGTCGTTCTCCAAGTGCTCGTTCATAGTTCGTAAGAAATTTGGCAATCTCGGGCTGTACCTGTGGTGGCGTAGACTGAGGGGCATGAGCACCCTCGTAGATCTTGTCGTCATCGCATTAATCGCAGTTTCGGTTATTGCGATGTATAACTCGCTCGTTCGGCGACGTAATGAAGTTGACAATGCATGGTCACAAATTGATGTACAACTCAAACGACGCCTCGACCTGATTCCCAACCTGGTCGAAACCGTGAAGGGTTATGCATCCCATGAAAAGGCAACATTGGACGCAGTAATCCAGGCCCGGAATTCGGCGATGAGTGCGTCGGCATCACCAAATGCGCAAGCAGCTGCAGACACTGCAGTCGCTGGAGCTCTACGTCAATTGTTTGCTCTTTCAGAGGCATACCCAGACCTCAAGGCCAATCAAGGTTTTGTTTCTTTGCAAGAGGAACTGTCCAACACTGAAAGCCGCATTGCTTATGCGCGGCAGTTCTATGGCGACGCGGTGTTGTCGTACAACTCTGGTATTCAAAAATTCCCTGGCTCTCTAGTTGCACGCGTATTTAAGTTTGCAAAGCGGGAATACTTCGAGGCAGAAGATGCCGCACGCGTCACCCCACAAGTCAAATTTTAATTGGATTGGTAGAACGACACTTCATGAATGATCTCATCGCGTCAAATAAACGGCGCACGTTTTTCTTGCTCACCGGATTCATCATCATCACCATGTTGGTTGGTATGGCTGTTGGAGTGCTCATCGGCAACGGAGCCACAGGAACGATTGTTGCTCTTGTATTTTCTGCTGTGTTTGCGTTTGGCTCATACTGGAAGTCTGACTCCGTTGCGTTGGCAGTGAGTCGTGCAGTACCAGCTGAGCCTGTCGAGTTTCGTCGGCTACACAACTTGGTTGAAGGATTGTGTATCGCAAGCGGTTTACCAAAGCCGCGCGTGTTCGTCATTCGTGATGATGCGCCAAACGCATTTGCGACAGGGCGAAACCCCAAGCACGCCGCGATCGCAGTAACTACAGGGCTACTTGAAAAGATGAATCGTGTTGAGTTGGAGGGGGTTGTTGCTCACGAACTTTCTCATATAAAAAATTACGACATTTTGGTCAGCACACTGGCAGTAACACTCGTTGGCACGATTGCCCTCATCACGGATATCACTATTCGCATGATGTGGTGGAACGGTGGGCGAGTGAGCCGCGGCAATGACCGTCGTGACAGTACTAACCCTCTCGCTTTTGTTGGTATTGCGCTTTTGATACTTGCGCCGATCCTGGCCAAAATTATGCAGGCCGCAGTAAGTCGAAGGCGCGAAACATTGGCGGATGTGTCGGCCTGCAAAATGACCAGATATCCACCAGGTTTGATCTCTGCGCTTGAAAAACTTCAGGCTGATAGCACGGTCACCCATTCCGCCAGTATGGCAACGGCCCATATGTGGATTGAGCAGCCGATGTCGGGGGTGAATGACACAGGACGCCTAGGCATGTGGCATAAACTTTTTAATACGCATCCCCCATTGGCAGAAAGAATTGCGCTGCTCAGAGAGATCTAAACATGAAAATTCGCTCGGTGGTATTCGGTTCAGTCGTTGCAGGTTCGTTGTTGGCACTGAGTGCCTGCGGTGGATCATCAGGATCTTCAAGTTCGTCCGATAGTGCTGCAACTGACACTTCAGTCGTGACAGAGACAACAATCCCAGAAATCGTAAATCCATTGACGGGTTTGCCAAATACTGATCCATCTACGCTTACTCGCCCCGCAATGGTCGTCAAGATTGATAACCATCCATCTGCCCGTCCGCAAATGGGCATCAATCAGGCTGACATCATTTTTGAAGAGAACGTAGAAAAGCTGACACGACTTGCTGCGGTTTTTCAAAGTGAAGGTTCAGATCCTGTTGGCCCAATTCGAAGCGGTCGCTTTCAGGACATCAATTTGTTGAGCTCGCTCATCAAGCCATTGTTTGTGTGGAGCGGTGGTAACGAACAAGTATCGGCAGCGATCAAAAAATCGGATCTCGTTGACTTGAGTTACACAGTGGCCAACAAAGATGGTGGATTCCGCCGTGACAACGATCGCTCAGCACCGCACAACTTGGTTGCAGAGACGACAAAGTTGTGGACATTGAGCCCAGAGGGTTCGACGGCTCCACCTGCACAGTTTTCCTATCGCTCTGCAAGCGATGCTGCGCCATCAACTGCAAAGCCAACTGCAGGTGTAAAAGTTTCCATGGACGGTGTGAAGGTCCAATGGGATTGGGATGCAACCACAAATGAATTCCTCCGACTACAAGACAACACGGCAGATGTTGATACAGCAGATGTTCAAGTTGCTGTACCCAACGTGATTGTTCTCGAAGTTGAGTACACCAATAACTACAGTCCGACATCCAAGACTCTGGGTGGTGGAAAAGCGTTCGTGTTTACTAATGGCTCTTTAATTGAGGGCACGTGGGAGCGATCGGATCGATTGACTCCGTTCTTGCTCAAGGATTCGAGCGGGGCAGTGATCAAACTCACACCTGGTCAGACTTTCGTTGAGGTTGCTCGTGCTGCAAAAACAGCTGTGGTGCCAGTGGGTACGAACCCAGACGACGTCAAGTTTCTCTAGGGAAACAGTCACAAATAACCGACCGTTTGTGTCGGTAATGGTTTCGGTACTATGGAACGCATGACAAAGAACGCTGCACGCACAACGGGATCAATGCAGGTCAAGCGCGGTTTGGCCGAGATGCTCAAGGGTGGCGTCATTATGGACGTCGTCAACTCTGAACAAGCAAAGATCGCAGAAGACGCTGGCGCAGTAGCGGTAATGGCACTTGAGCGCGTGCCTGCCGACATCCGCCGTGACGGTGGGGTCGCCAGAATGAGCGACCCAGAAATGATCCTTGCGATTCAAGCAAGTGTGACAATCCCGGTCATGGCCAAGGCGCGTATCGGTCATTTTGTTGAAGCCCAGATTTTGCAATCGCTTGGTGTTGACTTCATCGACGAGTCGGAAGTACTGACACCTGCTGACGAGACACATCACATTGACAAGATGGCATTCAATACGCCATTCGTATGTGGAGCAACCAACTTAGGAGAGGCTCTACGTCGTATTGGCGAAGGCGCTGCACTCATTCGCTCAAAGGGCGAAGCAGGCACCGGCAATGTTGTTGAGGCTGTTCGTCACTTGCGCAACATCCTTGGCGATATCCGCAAAATTACTCAAGCCGATTCCGCAGAGTTGTTTGAGTGGGCCAAAAAACTTGGCGCACCATTACCTCTTGTCCAGGAAATTGCTGAGACTGGATTGCTTCAGGTCCCATTATTTTGCGCTGGTGGCATCGCCACACCAGCAGATGCCGCATTGGCAATGCAACTCGGCGCACAGTCAGTCTTTGTTGGTTCGGGCATTTTCAAGAGTGACGATCCTTCGCCGCGAGCAAAAGCAATTGTTGAAGCAACGACCCATTATCTTGACGCCGATATTTTGGCAAAAGTAAGCCGCAACCTTGGAGCTCCGATGACCGGAATCGGAATGGATCAGATCAACGAGCGTTATGCCGAGCGCGGTTGGTAATCAAACTCAACACCATTGAGTTTGACGCGTTGACAGTCTGGTACTGAGCATGAAAATCGGCATCTTGGCTTTACAAGGTGCATTTGCTGTTCATGAAGAAATGTTGCAAAGCCTCGGCGCCGAAACGGTGCAGGTGCGAACGAATCAAGACCTGAAATCGGTAGATGCGCTCGTGATGCCAGGCGGAGAGTCAACAACGATGTCACACTTGCTCAACACCTCTCAATTGTTTGATCCAATTGCCGAACGAATCGACAATGCAATGCCAGTGTTTGGAACGTGCGCTGGAATGATCTTGTTGGCGAAGAGCATTGCTGGCGGGCGACCAGATCAGCGCTTTTATGGAGCGATTGATATTGATGTAGAGCGCAACGCCTATGGTCGTCAGGTGGAAAGTTTTGAGACTGAACTGAAAGTTGAAGGCCTGCAATCGCCTTTTCATGCAATGTTTATAAGAGCTCCGCAGGTTTCTCGCATTGGGTCGAATGTTGAGGTGCTTTCAATGCATGAGGACAAAGTGGTGTTGGCGCGTCAAGGTTCAGTTATGGTGGCGTCGTTTCATCCAGAATTGACAAGCGATAATCGTATTCATTCATTGTTTTTGCAGGAGGTGTAGATATGTCAGGCCATTCCAAATGGGCAACGATCAAGCACAAAAAGGGCAAAGCCGACAAAGCGCGTGGCAAGACATTCGCGAAACTTGCACGGCAGCTTGAAGTCAGTACGAGAGAGGGCGGTGGCGATCCCGCGTCCAACGCTTCGTTGCGCACAATCGTGCTTAAGGCAAAAGCTGCTCAAATGACGAACGATGCGATCGATCGAGCGATTAAACGAGGAATGGGCGAGCACACTGGTGCTGCATTCGAGTCAATCACCTATGAGGCGTACGCACCGGGTGGTGTTGCGATGTTGATTGACGCGCTCACCGATAATCGCAATCGAACTGCATCGGATGTGCGACTTGCGTTCAGTAAATCGGGTGGTGCAATGGCGGAGCCTGGCGCAGTGGGATGGCAATTTTCGCGCAAAGGTGTCGTGCAGATTGACAAATCGGTTTCTGAGGACGAAGTGATGATGGTTTCGCTTGAACACGGAGCAGAGGACGTCGTGGATGACGGAGATACATGGCGCGTGACATGTGATTCGCAAGCGTTGTATGAACTGAAAGCTTCATTGGAAGCTGCAGGTATGAATGTTGTGTCTGCAGTGTCAACAATGGTTTCCTCTCTGCAGGTGCCGGTTACCGACATCGCCGATGCCAAGAAAATTCTTCGCATCATGGACGACTTGGAAGACAATGACGATGTGCAAGATGTGTACGCTAATTTTGATATGAGCGATGCAATTCTTGAGGAGGCTGCGTCATGAGTGTTGCTGTTGGCGATAAGGCACCAGGGTTCACACTGCTCGGCAGTGGAGGTAAGTCATATTCATTGTCTGATTATGCAGGAAAACCGGTGGTCCTCGTTTTTTATCCTGGTGACAACACAGCGGTGTGCACCAAGCAATTGTGTTCGTACAACAACGAACTTGCACAATTCAATGGCATTGGAGCCCAGGTTCTCGGCATCTCTGCCCAGGATGTTGCAAGCCATGATGCATTTTCTGCCAAGCACGGATTTGGCTTCCCGTTGTTGGCCGACACCGAAAAAGAGGTGGCAGGGGCTTACGGAGTCGTCGGACTATTGGGCATGGTAAGACGCAGTATTTTTGTGCTCGACGCCCAAGGCGTGATCCGATATGTGCACAGATCTGCGGTCGGACTTACCTTTCGTCCAGTAGGCGAATTGGTAGCGGCACTGCGCGCGGCGGTCTAAATCCTTACCTAGTCGGCCTTTTGGCACTAAGGTAGAACATATGTTCGCCCAGAAGCCGGCTCTCGTAGTCCTCGGGATTGACCCAGGTCTCACCAGATGCGGGTATGCAGTTTTGCGGTCGCAGTCATCTCGACAATCAATAGGTTCAGTCAATCCATCAGTGGTTGCGCTTGGTGTGATGACGACTCCTGCAACCGATTTGTTGCAGCATCGGTTGTGCGCTTTGCAGTCGGATATCGAAAAACTTGTTGAAGAAACTCGACCTGATGCGATAGCAGTCGAGCAAGTCTTTTTTCAGAACAACGTACGTACAGCGATGAGCGTTGGGCAAGTGAGTGGACTGGTGCTTGCGATGGCCAGCCGTTTAGGAATTGATGTTGTGCAATACACACCAAGTCAAGTCAAGAGTGCAGTTACTGGTTCGGGTACGGCCAATAAGTTGCAAGTGCAAAAGATGGTGCAACAGCGACTCGGTCTTTCAACATTGCCTGAGCCTGCTGATGCTGCCGATGCTGCGGCGATTGCTTTGTGTCATTTGGCGGTTGCACCATTGCGCAGCAGTATTCTGCGCGCCGAATCAGTGGTGGGTGCACAATGATCGGATCGTTGCGCGGAGTAGTGATTGAGCGAAATCAAGACTCGACAGTGTTGCTCGAAGTAGCAGGCGTTGGCTATCTCATCCATGTCACACCGCGCACACTTGGTGAGCTCGAGCCGACATCGCAGGCTTTTGTGTATGTGCATCAGCACATTCGTGAAGATGCACAAACTTTGTACGGATTTCTCGAACGAGACGAACGAAGAACATTCGAAATTTTGATTGCCACTCACGGGGTTGGCCCAAACATGGCGATGGCGATTCTTGCAACGCACACACCTCGCGCACTGATCGACATCGTTGCGACCAATGATCATGGCGCTCTCACATTGGTTTCCGGTGTGGGTCGCAAAACAGCCGATCGATTGCTTATTGAGTTGAAAGGCAGAATGAATCTGCCAATTATGGATTCGCCTCAAGGTGAGCAGTCGCAAGGTCATCGTGCAGTGACTGATGTACGCGAAGCGTTGACGGGTCTCGGGTATTCAAACGAAGAGATTCGAGATGTGCTGCGAGAGTTGTCTGCGACGGAAACCGCCGAGAACATGTTGCGACAAGCACTCAATGCGTTGGGGGTCAAGCGTGCGTGAAGAATTTGTAGATCCACATAAGCGTTCGCACGAAGAGAGTGACGATGGCGAAATGTTGGATGAAGTTGGGCTGCGTCCACGTTCTTTGTCTGACTTTGTTGGCCAGCGCGAACTCAAGGAGCACCTGAGCATCGTTCTCGAGGCTGCGAGGCGCCGAGGTCAGGCAGCAGATCACCTGTTGTTCGCCGGTCCTCCCGGACTTGGTAAAACAACGCTTGCAGGAATTGTTGCAACAGAAATGTCTGCACATCTCCATGTCACTTCGGGTCCTGCTCTTGAGCGTGCAGGTGACTTGGCAGCAATATTGACCAAACTTGAGGAAAACGATGTGTTGTTCATTGACGAGATTCATCGTTTGTCCCGCACTGTAGAAGAGATCTTGTATCCAGCAATGGAAGATTTTCAGATTGACATCGTGGTGGGTAAGGGACCGTCTGCATCGTCCATACGACTGACGTTGCCGAAGTTCACCTTGATCGGAGCGACAACTCGCACCGGCATGATTACCGGGCCACTGCGTGATCGGTTTGGCCTTGTTGCACGACTCGACTACTACGACGAAAACGAACTGCAGTCGATCATCAGTCGGGCGGCAGGCATATTGCAGGTTGACATTGATGCCCAGGGTGCTGCAGAAATAGCTCGTCGCTCGCGCGGAACACCACGTATCGCCAATCGACTTTTGCGCCGGGTGAGAGATTTTGCAGAGGTTCGAGGTGACGGCACGGTTGACAAGAAGTCTGCCAATGAAGCCTTAAGTGTTTTTGGTGTGGACGAGTTGGGGCTCGACAAGGTCGATCGGGCAGTACTGAGTGCTATCTGCGTTCAGTTTGGTGGCGGTCCAGTTGGTCTGTCCACACTTGCGATCAGTGTGAGTGAGCAAACTGAAACTATTGAAGATGTCTATGAGCCATTCTTGATTCAGCAGGGAATGATTGCCCGCACTCCACGTGGTCGTGTTGCAATGCCTCTTGCGTATGCGCACCTAGGTTTGCCATCGCCTGCGCACCAGCCAGACCTTTTCGCCTAAGTTTCTCTAGGCCGTTATGCAACTTTCAGATATTGATTATGACTTGCCGCAGCATCTCATTGCGCAACATCCAATCGAGCCACGTGATGCTGCGCGGTTGCTCGTCGATGTTGATCTGAACAAGCCCGATAATGAACCAGAGCATCGACATGTTTCGGAATTTATCGAATTTGTGCGACCGGGCGATGTGTTGGTCGTCAATCACACACGGGTAATGCCTGCGCGAGTGTTGTTGCATCGAGCAAGCGGTGGCGTTGTTGAGGCCTTGCTGCTGGAAGAGAGAGATGCAGGTACGGCAACGTGGGAAACGTTGTTGCGACCGGGTGGCAAGTTGAAGGTTGGCGAAATTCTGTA
>CAINTF010000131.1 GCA_903853285.1 uncultured Acidimicrobium sp.
AAGTTGGCAAGTATGCCGACCTTGTTGTGCTTGATGCGTTTTCGCCATCTCTCACACCAGTTTTTGACCCGCATGTTGCCATCGTTGCTGCCGCCGGTCGTGGCGATGTATGCCATGTGATTGTTCACGGACAAGTGGTTGTGCGTGATCGTAAGACGCTCAATATCAACGCCCCTGCAGTAGTGGATCGCGTCAACAAACTGACCCCTGCAATTCTGGCGTCGGTCGCCCGCAACTAGTCTTGGCGTATGGCCACTACTTCCCCAGCAATTGATTGGCAAAAACTGCGTGCTGCTGCACGTGAAGCGCAACTTCATTCATATGCCCCATACTCCAAGTTTCGAGTAGGTGCAGCAGCACTCGTTGACGATGGACGAATCATCTCGGGATGCAATGTAGAAAATGCCTCATACGGACTCACGTTGTGTGCAGAGTGCGCAATCTTGGGAGCACTCCACATGGGCGGCGGCGGACGCATTATTGCCGTGGCATGTGTTGGCAACGACACCGATGTCACGCCATGCGGACGTTGTCGCCAACTGTTGTGGGAGCACGGTGGAGCAAACTTGCTCGTTGATGTTGAAGGCACTCCGACTCCACTCAGCATCTTGTTGCCAGCAGCGTTTCCAGAGCATTCCAACTTTGAAAATCCGAGTGGATCATGACAACTGCTTCAGAGATTCTTTCGGCGCAGCAACTGAAGGCGTTTAACGACGACGGATATTTAGTATTGCCAAATTTTGTTGATGATGCAGCATGTCTGACGTTGCGCGAACGTGCATTACAACTTGCCAAAGACAATGTTCCATCACCACATGAGGCAACAATCTTTACTGCAGATACCACTGCGCAACACGCAGCCGATGAATACTTCCTGACGAGTGGCGACAAGATTCGTTGCTTCTTTGAAAAAGATGCGTTTGATGAACATGGAGTCCTGCGCTCGGAAGCACATCTTTGTCTCAACAAACTTGGACACGCTATGCACGATCTCGACCCAGTGTTTAGTGCATTTAGTCGTACGCCCCAAATGGCCACCGTTGCCCAACAAGTGGGAATCGTCGACCCATTGCTGTTGCAGTCGATGTACATTTTCAAGCAACCTCGTATTGGTGGCGAAGTGAATAGTCATACCGACCACACTTTTTTGTGGACCGAGCCACAGAGTGTGATTGGTTTTTGGATTGCGATTGATGATGCGACAACAGAAAATGGCTGCATGTGGGCGTTACCTGGCGGACACCGCATTCCCGTCAAGTCGCGTTCAAAATTAAATGCTGCACGAACCGCGACGATTACCGAAGTTTTTAACGATGAGCCATATCCAACCGAAGGCCTCGTACCACTCGAAGCATCGCGTGGCACCCTCGTGTTGCTCAATGGGACTTTGCCACATCGCTCTGGCCCAAACCTCAGTGATAAACCGCGCCACGCATACACCGTTCACGTGATTGATGGTCAAGCAAACTATTTGGACGACAACTGGCTGCAGCGCCCCCAACTTGCGATGAGCGGATTTAAGAAATAGCTATTTGCTTTTTTCTACTTAACCAGCAGCTCTGCAATCTGTAGCGCATTGAGTGCAGCGCCCTTGCGCAAATTGTCGTTAGAAATAAACATCACAAGTCCATGATTACCGTCAATGCTCAAGTCCTGACGAATGCGGCCAACGTAACTTGGGTCTTTGCCCGCAGCCATGAGCGGTGTTGGTACATCGGCCACTACTACTCCTTGGGCCGTTGCCAAAATTTCGTGCGCTCGCTCTGCAGTAATTGGATGCGCGAACTCGGCATTGATACTTAATGAGTGGCCACTAAATACTGGTACTCGTACACAGGTTCCCGATACTCGCAAATCTGGAATATGCAGGATTTTGCGACTCTCATTACGCAGTTTTTGCTCTTCGTCGGTTTCAAAAGAACCGTCATCCATCATTGATCCAGCAAGTGGCAGAACATTGAATGCAATCGTTTGCGAAAATTTGGCTGGTTTGGAAAACTTGATTGCTTCACCGTCGTACGTGAGTTTGCCTGCATCTGCAACGCCCTCACGCACCTGGTTTTCTAATTCACTAACGCCGGCTACACCAGCACCGCTCACTGCTTGATAGGTGCTGACAATTAGTCGCACAAGTGTTGCTTCGTCATGCAGCGCTTTGAGCACCGGCATTGCCGCCATAGTTGTGCAGTTTGGGTTCGCAATGATGCCCAACTTCGCAGCTGCAACATCTCCAGGGTTCACTTCGGAAACAATCAACGGAACATCGTCATTCATTCGCCAAGCGGATGAATTGTCGATCACGATTGCTCCAGCGTTTGCATATTTTTCTGCAAGTGCTCGAGAAGTTGTAGCTCCAGCCGAGAACAGAACTACGTCCATGCCGCTTGGGTCGGCTGTAGTTGCATCTTCAACGGTGATTGTTCTTCCATTCCATTCAATGGTTGAACCAGCAGAACGAGCCGACGCAAACATTCGCAGTTCATCGACTGGATAGTTGCGCTCGGCCAGCAACTGTCGCATTACGGTTCCCACCATTCCGGTGGCTCCTACTAGTCCTACGCGCATAGAAACAGTTTAGTTGTCAGACCTTGTCGATAAGCCAGTCATTTACTTGCGTTGGCGTGAGGTTGCTCCCGCACAAAATTGTGGCAAGGCGCATCTTTTTCAAGTGAGCATGTTCAAGAATTGCAGAAACGCCAGCGATACCGGCGGGCTCAATAATCAATCCGGCCTTGTCAAACACCAACTTCATTCCATGCTTTAATGCATCTTCAGACACCAACAACACATCGTCGACAAGTCCCTTCATGTCGTCGAGTGCTTCTGGAACCGGAGTGCGCACAGCAATACCATCGGCAATGGTGTTGGCAGAAGTTCGTTCGATCACGGTTCCCGAGCGCCATGATGCCTCCATCGCATCGGCGGTCGCACTTGATACACCAATGATCTGCACGTCTGGCGCTACGTGCTTGATGTATCGAGAAACACCACCGATCAATGCCCCGTTGCCAAGCGGTACAAGAACCGCGTCGAACGTGCGATGTTGCATCATTTCAACCGCGATTGACCCTGCACCTTCCGAGATAGCGATGTCTCGACCATCTTCAACGAAATATGCGCCCGTCTCTGCGCAAAACATTTTGGCGTTTTCTTTGGCCGCATCAAAATTGTCACCCATCTGTCGAACCTCTGCACCCATTGAACGCATGCGATCAACTTTGAGAGGATTGGCATTAGTTGCACAATAAATAATTAATGAACGCTTGTGCGCTCTGCACACATAGGCCATTGCTTGTCCGAAGTTTCCGGCAGTTGCGCACACAAGATCTCGCCCAGCGAGAGCAGCAACATTCTCTTGCATAAAGAAGTCTGCGCCACGACCCTTGAAGCTTCTGATTGGGTTTGGCGTTTCAATTTTGAGAGTGAGCGCACACCCCAGTTCGGTCGAGAGCGGCTCACAGTTGAACTGTGGTGAATGCAAAAAGACTGGGTCGATCGTGCGTGCCGAGCGCTCTATGTTTTCAATCGACAAGCGATGTGCGTTCATGAACCACTCACGGTTGCAACGAGCCACCAATGACTGCGATTAACACGCTTCAACGACTTGACCTGAGCATTGGAGTGCGAAACGTGACGCACTTGAAACGGAGAATGATAAATCGTGATCTCGGTCAATGATTTTTGACAGTGATCGATGATGTCTTGCAACACCTCATCGGGGCTCAACCTATTTGCTTGCCAACCAAACCGTGTTGCCCATCGCGTTGCAGAAATCCGTTTTCCAATTGCTGGCATACGCCACAACAGGCGTACCAAGATTCCTGCTGGAATTAAGAGAACGTCACTGAACACCCATGAGCGATAGTTCAGGATCACAGTTCCACCAGAACGCGTCACTCGTATTGCTTCGCGAGTCAGACCAAGTGCATCATTGCGTTGGCAGTGCTGCAAGGTGATGTACGAAAATGCAACATCTACCGAATTGTCAGCAAGCGCAAGCGTGCTGCCGTCTTGTACATGTGTTGTAGTCAGCCTGTCTGCACGACCATGCTTGCCAACAGTCTCGCGACAGCGTTCCAGAAATGCAGCATCCACATCGGCCGCAACAACGTGAGCGCATTGCTCCGTAAATGAAGCAGTCATTCGACCAATTCCGCTTCCAATCTCCAATAATGTCAGCGGCGCGAGTCGCTCACCTTCAAAACCGAATTGACGCATGTAGCGCCTGACCTCTTTATTGCCAGTAGCTACAAATTCTTCAAGGGTAAGTTCGCTGCCCGTTTCGTTATTGAAAACCCAGCCTGTGGAGCGGACAATTTCGTCGGCGGAACCACCTGTTTCGGTGCGGTTACCCGCGCTTCGCCAGGGTACAAATTGGGCGCGTTTTTTTGCACCGCGCTGATTTGTCATGATTCGTTACAACCTACTTGCGTTCGGGCAACGGAGCAGAGTAATCCTCGCCACTGTCTAAGCCAAAGGCTGTATGAAGTGCGCGCACTGCTGTTTCGAGCTTGGACCGCTCGACAACAACCGAGATACGGATTGTTGATGTTGAGATCATCTCAATGTTGACGCCATTGTCGGCCAACACTCGGAACATCTTTGCTGCCACACCTGGACTTGACTTCATCCCGGCGCCCACCAACGACAACTTGACAATGTTTTCGTCTTTATTGATGCCCTTTGCTCCGACTTCTTTACCAACGCTTGCCAAAATTGGTTCGGCGGTTGCAATGTCGCCAATTGGAAGCGTGAACGAGATGTCGGTGGTGCCTTCAATCGATGTGTTTTGCACGATCATGTCGACGTTGACGTTTGCTTTTGCGAGAGATTCGAACAGAAGTGCAGACACACCGGGGCGATCGGGCACGCCAAGCAACGTCATTTTGGCCTCTCCCACATCGTGAACAACTCCAGAAATAATTGGATCTTCCATTTTTGTTTTCCTCTCATCGTCGGCACCAAGAACCCAGGTGCCTTCTTCTAACGTGAAACTTGATCGAACATGAATTGGCACATTGTGATTTCGCGCAAACTCAACTGAGCGCAGTGCCAAAACCTTGCTGCCCGCTCCAGCCATTTCAAGCATCTCATCAAAACTCAATTGCTTGATTTTGCTTGCTTGCGAAACCAAGCGCGGGTCCGCAGTAAACACACCAGTCACGTCGGTGTAAATCTCGCACACATCGGCCTTCATTGCCGCAGCAAGTGCAACTGCAGTTGTATCGCTACCGCCACGACCGAGCGTCGTAATCTCGCGGTCGGTGCTCACGCCCTGAAAACCAGCGACGACAGCAACCTTGCCTGCAAGTAATGCCTCGCGAACTCGATCACCCTTGATTTCCAAAATCTTTGCTTTGGTGTGCGATGTATCCGTGATAATTCCCACTTGACTTCCGGTGAAACTGACCGCGTCACAGCCAACATCGTGAAGTGCCATGCACAACAGCGACATCGAGATTCGCTCACCCGTAGTGAGCAACATGTCCATCTCGCGGCCTTGCGGGTTGCTTGAAACTTGCCGCGCGAGTTCGACGAGGTTGTCAGTTGCCTTACCCATTGCAGACACAACTGCTACAACATCGTGACCTTTGGCTCTGGCGTCGGCAATTCGGCGAGCAACATTGCGCATTCGGTCTGGATCGGCAACCGAAGTGCCACCATATTTTTGAACGAGAAGCGCCACAGGGTCTTTACGCTACCTCTACGCGAGTATCCTTTTAAAACTATGGGCACAGACAAACGAACTCGTAAAAAAGAAAACCGTCGCCAAAGGCTTGATCAATTAGCCAAAACAGATCAAAAGCGAAAAGTGCGAAAGAACATCATCCGCGCGCTCACTGTCGTCGGCGTCATTGTGGGTGTTGTTGTGATCATCCGCGTCTCGGGTGGTACCGCAGGTGACTCCTCTGCGCCAACCGACACCAAGGCCGTCATCGATTTGGGTGAAGACACGATTGCGCCGTCCCTTGAAGGGCGCGAGATCACTGGTGAGACACCTTGCCCCGAAGCCGACATGTCAGAAACTCGCGTTTCAAAATTTGAAAAGGCCCCACCGATGTGTCTCGAGGACGGCAAGACTTATACAGCGATCGTCTTGACGAATAAAGGTGAGTTTTCAATCATCCTCGATCCAATCAAGGCACCTATTGCAACCAACAACTTTGTTGTACTTGCCCGTTACAAATACTTTGATGACACAAAGTGCCATCGCGCTATTACCGATTTCGTTGTGCAGTGTGGTGACCCAACTGCTACTGGCACTGGTGGACCTGGTTATACATTCGCCGATGAACTTCCTGCTCAGGGTGAATACAAAATCGGCTCGATCGCAATGGCGAACTCTGGTCCGAACACCAACGGCAGTCAGTTCTTCATCATCACGGGACAAAATGGTGCGACGCTAAACCCCGACTACACATTGTTTGGACAAGTCACTGAAGGCTTGGATCAAACAATCCCTGCACTCAACGCAGCATCTAATCCAGATCCTGCAGCCAATGGTGTTCCGCCGATTGAGGACTTGATCATTCTTAACGTCACGATCCTCGTCAGTTAATTCCGAACTGCGCTTTAGCGCGTTTCAAGCAGCAGGTTTCCCAAAGCATCGATCGTTGCGTCAGCAACACCAATTTCGCGTACATAATTGCGCACAGAACCATGTTGTTGCGCAAGCTCTGCCAAAATAATTTGCATCGCACGTGGATCGGCAGCCAAATATGCCTTGGGGATGGTGGCATAACGCTCAGCTAGTTCGGGGCGATGCACTTTCGACCATGCAATTGAACGTTGCACCGCATCCTGTGTCAGACCGTAGTCGGCACAAATGTGCGCGTCATCCACACCAAGGCTTGAAAGTAATAATGCTGCAAGTACTCCAGTGCGGTCCTTGCCGGCAGCACAATGAAACACCGCAGGCAACGATTTACTTTGCGCGAGCACATTCATCGCATCTGCAAATCGGCCCGAACCTATCTCCAACATGTCGCGATAACCCCACACCAAAAACTCAACTTCATCGTCGAACACCGGAGTCTCAGTATCCGACCATGTCACATCAACTATCGACAAATGATGAAATGTCACTTCAATGTCATCGGTTGGAAAAATACCTTGCTCTCGTTGTTCGCGCTCGGTACGCAAATCAATGACCGACCTTAAACCCAGCTGCTTCACGCGACTCATGTCATCTTCGCCGCGCAATCGATACAACCCATCTGCACGAAATAGGGTCCGCCACTTAGTGCTTCGTCCATCTGCTGTTGGGTATCCACCCAGATCTCGGAAGTTATGCACCGCTTCGAGACCAATCAGTCGCCTTGGGTGATTGGCCGTTTCATCAACTTGCGTAGTAGTCACCAGGCAAACCTAATCAGGGTCGGTAAAGCCCAGATGGTTCTTTGATTACCAGTTGGTAAATATCTTGGTCTATTGACTACGGTTGCACGCCATGGCTACAGACACAAATTCATCACTTCCACAGCTCGTAGGCGTTTGCGGTTCCGGCATCATGGGCTCTGGCCTTGCCGAAGTTATTGCTCGCGCAGGCATCAACGTAGTTGTGCGCTCGCGCACAATGGCTGGCGCACAGTCAATGCTCACGTCGGTCGAAAACAATCTCGCCAAACAAGTTGCCAAAGCCAAGATGACGGAAGATCAGCGCACAGAAATTTTGTCGCACATCAGCATTACCGACCAACTTTCTGCGCTCGCCAATTGCGACCTCGTCATTGAATCAATCCTCGAGGAACTCGCACCAAAACAGGAACTGTTTTCGCAGCTCGACAAAATCGTCAAGCCTTCAGCAATCCTTGCCACCAACACCAGCACCTTGCCAGTTGTTGCCATGGCACAAGCGACAAACCGCCCAGACAAAGTTTGTGGCATTCACTTTTTCAATCCAGCGGTAATGATGTCGCTTGTTGAAATCATTCGTCCGGTTACGGCAAGCGATGAAACCATCTCTGCTGCTACGGCATTTGCGATTGGTTGCGCCAAAGATCCAGTACAAGTTGTTGACCGCGCGGGCTTCATCGTCAATGCATTGTTGTTTCCATACCTCAACAACGCAGTACACATGCTCGAAGCCAAGACAGCTTCGATGGAAGATATCGACACTGCGATGAAGGGTGGCTGCAACTTCCCAATGGGTCCATTTGCATTGCTTGACCTCATCGGCATCGATACCACCGTGTCAATCCTCAACGCATTGCAAAATGAATTTAAGCAAAGCCACCTCGAGCCAGCCGACTCATTGAAAAAGTTGTTGGCAGAAGGCAAGCTTGGCCGCAAAACTAAGCAAGGTTTCTTTACCTACTAGACCTTGTTGCAACAGATGTACCGTGGCGTATGACGTCTTGGCAGGACACGCCGGTTGAACTCGGCCTGTCTATCTGGAATTTTCCTCCAGCAACAGAGTGGCCACAGTATGACATCGTTGGCCGTGGCGCTGACCTAGAACCCGCAACGCTTATTCACGCCTATCGCAGTGGCGTATTTCCAATGTCGAGTGACATGCCAAATCGAAATCCAGATATGGGTTGGTGGTCGCCAATGATGCGTGGAATTTTGCCGCTTAATCAATTACGCATCACGCGATCTATGCGCAATAGTGCACGCAAATACTCTGTGCGTATTGATACATGTTTTGAGCGCGTGTTGCGAGGTTGTGCTGTACCTAATCGCGAGGGTGGATGGATAACGAAAGACATCATCGATGCGTACATGATTCTGCACGAACTCGGTTGGGCTCATAGTTTCGAGACATTTGATGAAAGTGGCGTGCTGATAGGTGGATTGTATGGTGTGCGCGTGAATGGGCTCTTCGCTGGTGAGTCCATGTTTCACCTCAAGCGCGATGCATCCAAAGTTGCACTTATGCACCTCGTTGCAACCATGCACGATTCTGCAATGTCATTGCTCGATGTTCAATGGCTCACACCCCACCTCGAGACACTTGGCGCAATGGAAATCCCCCGCGACGACTACCTGCGTCGTCTTGGTGAGGCTGTCAACCTCTAACCTTGACGTATGAGTCGCCGCGACGAACCCTGGCTAATCCGCACCTATTCGGGGCATTCAACTGCAGAAGCTTCCAACGAGTTGTATCGCACCAACCTTGCCAAGGGCCAGACAGGACTGTCCATTGCTTTCGATTTGCCAACCCAGACGGGATACGACCCAGATCACATTCTTGCGCGCGGCGAAGTAGGCAAAGTGGGCGTGCCAGTCGTGCACTTGGGTCACATGCGCACACTGATGCAGCAAATTCCGCCCGGTCAGATGAATACTTCGATGACTATTAACGCAACTGCTGCATGGTTACTTGCGCTGTACGTTGCGAATGCCGCCGAGCAGGGCACGCCTGCAACCGACTTGCGAGGCACCACACAAAACGACATTCTCAAAGAATATTTGTCGCGAGGCACGTTCATCTTCCCCCCTGCAGCATCACGTCGCATCATTGTCGACATGATCGCCTGGTGCGCAACCAACGCACCAAAGTGGAATCCGATGAATGTGTGTTCATATCACTTGCAAGAAGTGGGTGCCACCCCCGTGCAAGAGATTGCTTTCTCGCTTGCCAATGCCATCGACATTTTGGATGCAGTGCGTGCAAGCGGCCAAGTTTCGGATGAAGCATTTCCTCAGGTCTTTGCAAGCATCTCCTTTTTCGTGAACGCGGGCATTCGATTTGTGGAAGAACTCTGCAAGATGCGTGCCTTCACCGAGTTGTGGGACCGCATTGGAAGTGAGCGCTACGGCATCACTGACGAGCGGGCTCGACGCTTTCGCTATGGCGTGCAGGTCAATTCGTTGGGTCTTACCGAAGCACAACCAGAAAATAACGTGCAGCGAATCATGCTCGAGATGCTCGCGGTGACTCTGTCAAAATCAGCTCGTGCGCGCAGTGTGCAGTTGCCAGCATGGAACGAAGCGCTTGGTCTTCCTCGCCCATGGGACCAACAGTGGTCGTTGCGAATGCAACAAGTGCTTGCATATGAAACAGACTTGCTTGAGTACGAAGACATCTTTACTGGTTCGCATGTAGTTGAGGCCCGCACGGCGGAACTGCGTGATGCTGCTTGGGCGGAGTTGCAGGAAATTCTTGACCGCGGCGGAGCATTCGAATCAGTTGATGAACTCAAAGGACGCCTTGTATCTTCAATGGCCGATCGCACTCGTCGCATCGAATCTGGCGAACAAGTAGTTGTAGGTGTCAACCGATTTACTGAGTCAACTCCTTCACCACTCGATGGCGCAAACAACATTCTCAAAGTCGACCACACTGTCGAGCAACAACTAGTTGACGATGTTGCTGCATGGCGAAAGCAACGTATTGATGCCGATGTGCAACAAGCTCTCAGCCAATTACGAAGTGCAGCAACAGGCAAAGCCAACTTGATGGATGCCTCTATTGCGCTTGCTAAAGCGGGCGGAACTACTGGCGAGTGGAGCCAGGTCCTGCGCGAAGTTTTTGGCGAATACCGCGCCCCTACTGGTGTTGGTGCTGCTGCCGGTCGCCGTACTGCTCAACTGGCCGATGTTGCCGATTTCGTGCGCACGATTCCCGGTGGCCCACCCAAGTTTTTGGTTGCGAAGCCTGGTCTTGACGGGCATTCAAGTGGTGCTGAACAAATTGCTGTGGCTGCCCGCGATTCTGGCATGGAAGTTGTCTATTCAGGTATTCGGCTTACACCTGCACAAATTGCAGCGTCGGCACGCGACGAAGATCCAGATGTGATTGGTCTGTCGATCTTGTCTGGCTCACATCTGCAACTAGTTCCAGATGTGTTGCACGAGTTGCAAAAACTTGGTGTTGATGCTCCAGTGATTCTTGGCGGCATTATTCCCGAAGATGACCGTGACTCGTTGCGTGCACTCGGCATCGCAGCGGTGTACACGCCAAAAGATTTTGATATTGCTCGCATCATGCGCGAGATTGCCGAAATAGTGCGCGCGCGACGAAGCTAGGGCTTCATGGTTGTTGAAGGCGCAACAGGAATAAAACCTGTCGCTACCGGCAACTGAATCACATCACCAGCATTAACTTTGTCGGGGTTGGTGATGTTGTTAATGCTCATCAATTCGGCCATGTTGAGGTTGAACTTTTTTGAAATTGCGAACAGTGAGTCACCTGGTTCGATTGTGTAATACACAGGCTCAACGTACACAGTCGTTGTCGGTGCAGGAATAGTTGTCTCAACTGTTGTTGGCACCACAATCTTTGGTTCACCGCCACCTCGTGAAAGCAGCACTGCGATCACACCGCTCACTACTGAAATAACGAGAAGCGACCATTGAAGTCGGCCTCGTAAATACATCAATTTCATCGTAGACCTTCGACCCATACAAAGTTTGCCTATCCTGTAGCACATGCGAGTGCTGGCGGCTGTCGACAAGTTTCGTGGCACAGCAACAGCAGCGCAGGTCGCTTCGGCTATCGGTCACGCATGTTGGGAATTGGGTGTTGATTGTGTTGAAGCACCAATCGCAGACGGCGGCGAAGGAACTCTCGATGCGCTTGGCGGACCAAACCGCACAACTCGAGTGACAAACCCACTTGGTGAGCCAGTCGAGGCGCAGTGGCGCCTTGTAGGTGACACGGCAGTAATCGAAATGGCCCGCGCTTCTGGGCTTTCTCTGGTGGGTGGAGCCAAAAAAAATGATGTCATTGCTGCATCCACGATTGGTACCGGCCAGCTCATTGACACAGCACTCAACGATGGCGCGAAGCGAATCATTGTTTGCGTTGGAGGTTCTGCAACAGTCGACGGTGGTCTTGGAGCAATTCGCGCAATTGGTACACCCGCCCGACTTCGGGGAACCGAATTTATTGTGGCTTGCGATGTGCGAGCACTATTTACCGATGCAGCAAGATTATTTGGCGCACAAAAAGGTGCAACCCCTGTGCAGATCGAATTTCTTTCCGGACGACTCGAACAATTACAACAGTCCTACCTCAGTGACTACGGCATTGACGTGTCTCTGCTTATTGGTGGCGGTGCAGCCGGCGGACTGGCAGGCGGGCTTGGCGCACTTGGTGCAAGCCTTGTCCCAGGTTTTGATGTTGTTGCTGACGAAGTTGGCTTACATGAACAAATTGCGCAATGCGATCTGATCATTACAGGCG
>CAINTF010000132.1 GCA_903853285.1 uncultured Acidimicrobium sp.
CGAACACGCTTGTACTTACCGCAGTAGCACTCCCAATCGCGAGTAGGTCCGAATGTCTTTTCGCAGAACAGACCGTCGCGCTCTGGGCGCAAGGTGCGGTAGTTGATGGTCTCAGGCTTTTTGACTTCGCCACGTGACCAGTTGCGAATGTCATCGGCTGTTGCCAAACCAATGCGCAACTGCTCAAAGCTGTTGACATCCACCTTGTTCTTGAATTCTGTTCCTACGTCAGCCATATCGTTTCCTCTTCCTCGTACTTGTCAGCGTCGATTCAAAAATTAATTAACAAAATTGGATGTCTAGTAAGCCTTTTCGCGGCGTCGTTCACGGTCACGGTCATCGGCATCTGATCCACGCTCTGGGCGTGAGATGTCAATTCCCAGTTCTTGTGTTGCACGGAACACGTCCTCATCCATGTCGGTGAGTTCAATGTTCTTGCCTTCGTTCGAAATAACTTCAACATCCAAACAGAGTGCTTGCATTTCCTTCATGAGCACCTTGAAGCTCTCTGGAATGCCAGGCTCTGGAATGTTTTCGCCCTTCACGATGGCTTCGTACACGCGCACACGGCCAAGCACGTCATCGCTCTTAATCGTGAGCAATTCTTGCAAGCAATATGCCGCGCCGTAGGCCTCGAGTGCCCACACTTCCATTTCACCGAAGCGCTGGCCACCGAACTGTGCTTTACCACCGAGCGGTTGCTGAGTGATCATGCTGTATGGACCAGTTGAACGTGCGTGGATCTTGTCGTCGACCATGTGGGCGAGCTTCAAGATGTACATGTAACCAACCATGGTTGGGTTGTCATAGAACTCGCCGGTGCGACCGTTGCGCAACTGCGTCTTTCCATCACGACCGATCAAACGAACACCGTCTGAAGTTTCAGGGTTGAGGTTTTCCAACATCGACTGAATCGTCGGGTGTTGTCCTGCAGCCTCTTCTTCGTCCCAGTGAGCGCCGTCGAACACTGGCGTTGCAATAAATGTTGCAGGCGTTGTGTTGATGCGTGTCTTCGTCTCGGTGCCACGAATTGGATTGGCTCCGACGGTCTTGTTGTTCTTGGTGTCTTCCCAACCCCAACGTGCGCAGTAACCCAAGTGGGCTTCCAGCACCTGACCAATGTTCATGCGGCTTGGCACGCCCAGTGGGTTGAGGATGATGTCGACAGGAGTTCCGTCCGCCATGTGTGGCATGTCTTCGATCGGCAAGATCTTGGAGATGACACCCTTGTTGCCGTGACGTCCAGCCAACTTGTCTCCAACGGAGATTTTGCGCTTTTGTCCGACATAAATACGTACGAGTTGGTTGACGCCTGGTGGCAATTCGTCGCCGACTTCGCGGTCACCCTTGTCGCGTGACAAGACCTTGACGTCGATAACTTTGCCGCTTTCACCGTGCTTGACCTTGAGGCTCGTGTCGCGAACTTCGCGAGCCTTCTCACCGAAGATTGCGCGCAAGAGGCGCTCTTCAGGTGTCAGTTCGGTTTCGCCCTTTGGCGTAACTTTTCCAACCAACACATCGCCAGGTCCTACTTCAGCACCAACGCGAATGATTCCGCGATCGTCCAAGTCGGCCAAAATGTCTTCCGACAAGTTTGGAATGTCGCGTGTGATTTCTTCTGGTCCGAGTTTCGTGTCACGAGCATCCACTTCGTATTCCTTGATGTGGATAGATGTGAGTACGTCTTCTTTGACCAAACGCTCGCTCAAGATGATGGCGTCTTCGAAGTTGTAACCCTCCCATGGCATAAATGCCACGAGCAAGTTTTTGCCGAGTGCGAGTTCGCCCTGATCGGTCGATGGACCGTCAGCGAGCAAGTCGCCCTTCTTGACTGTCTGACCTTCGCGCACACGAATGATGTGGTTGATGCAGGTGTCTTGGTTTGAACGGCGGAACTTATAGAGCCTGTGCTCGCCTTCCGACTTCTTCAAGTTGTCGTAAGCAATGGTGATGCAATCACCAGTTACAGCGGTGACCGTTCCTGAATCTTTTGCAAGAATCAAGTCGGCGCCGTCACGTGCAGCACGTGCTTCGATGCCGGTACCGATGTATGGCGCTTCTGCGCGCAACAGTGGGACTGCCTGACGTTGCATGTTGGCACCCATCAAGGCGCGGTTTGCATCGTCGTGCTCCAAGAACGGAATCAACGCAGTCGCAACAGAAACAATCTGTCGTGGTGAAACGTCAATGAAGTCAACTTCAACTGGTGGCACGTAGCCGATGTCGGTTGTTGAACCGAAGAAGCTTTCTGCTTCGAGCATCTTCTTCAAGTCATCCAAGCTGGCTGCTTGTGGTGAACGACGCACGAGCACGCGCTCTTGCTTGAACGAACCATCAGCATTGAGTGGAGTGTTGGCCTGAGCAACGACGTAGTTTTCTTCTTCGTCAGCTGGCATGTACACGATCTCGTTTGTGACCTTGCCGTTGCGAACGCGACGGTATGGGCTCTCGATGAAACCAAATGGGTTGACGCGAGCGAAGGTTGACAACGCACCAATCAGACCGATGTTTGGACCTTCTGGAGTCTCAATTGGGCACATGCGACCGTAGTGAGAAAAGTGAACGTCTCGAA
>CAINTF010000133.1 GCA_903853285.1 uncultured Acidimicrobium sp.
ATTATTGTTGCAGTGAACCAAGCACATCCGAAAGCGCATCAAGTGTCGCTGCCATCTGGTCATCGGTGTGAGCAAGTCCCAAATTCATCATTCCTCGTGTCGCGATGTACACACCGCGTTGGAGTAATCCAAAAAACAAAAACTCTTGCAACTCTGGGTCACGAGTTACGAGATCAGAAGGTTTTTGCGGAGGTGACGCCAGTGCGTGGAGCGACATCATTGACCCAAATCCACTCACTGAGACTCCAACATCGTGCTTCGCGATCACGGAAGCAACAGCTTGGCGAAACTCATCGCCGCGATTGGTATGTGCCTCCGCGACATCTGCTGTAAATACCTCGCCCAGAACGGCGCATCCAGCCGTCATAGTTGACAGATTGTTGTTAAACGTGCCGCCATGGGCTATCGGCGATGCGCGCCCCGACTCCGGGCTCGTATCAAACTGATCAAGAAACTCGGCCTTTCCACCGAACGCGCCAAACGAAAAACCTCCGCCGATGTACTTGCCATACGCGGTGATGTCGGCCTCAACACCAAGTAGTTGCATCATCCCGCTTCGCCCATGACGCGATGTCATGACTTCATCGGCGATGCATACTGCGCCAACTTTGCGAGCAGCTGCAAATACCGCAGAGAGAAATGCAGATTCACCTGGAATGCACCCTCCAGAACCAAGCATTGGCTCTACAACAACGGCGGCAAGCGTTGTGGCGTTGTCGTTGATCACTTGTAGCGCAGCAGAAGTGTCGTTATACGGAGCAATCACAAAATCAAATGGAGCATTCCACTTTGCGCTTCCATTCGCAAAATAAAAAACGCTTCCGTGGTATCCGCCTTCAAAGACCAAAATCTTTTTCCTGCCGGTTGCAACTACTGCGGTTGTCATCGCTAATAAGTTCGCTTCGGTTCCCGAGTTAGTGAATCGCACACGATCTATGCCAAATCGCTCACACATCAACCTGCCAAGTGTTGCTTCGGCTGGGTGAACACCACCCACGCTCGTGTTGTGCGACAGCGCTAGGACCACGCGGTCAAGTACTCGCCTTTCACTATGGCCAAGTAGGCCTGCCGTGTAGTCACCAAGAAAGTCGATGTACGTATGACCATCAACGTCGGTCAGCGTTGCACCACTTCCTGAAGCGAAAGCGAGCGGAAATGGTGCATGTGTGAGAACGGAACGAGTCTGACCTCCCGGCAAGAATTTGCGAGCCTCGTCATAATGGAGGCGGCTTTGCGGATTTCGATCCGCAAAATCACTGTGGGTCTTGGCAAGTTGAGTGTTCAACATGCCGGCGAGATACCAGTTACTTATTTGGTTGTGGTTGTGGCCACGAGCCGTCTTTGCCATCCATGCCAGCATTGAGGCGAGCCTTCGTCATCAACTCTTCAACAATTGGTCCGAGTTGTGCTGCATCGTCAACTGGTGCATGCGTTGGTCCACGGTGCCAGCCTTCAGCAATCGCCAAAACTCGACCACTTGCTTCGAACACACGTCCCGTGATGGCTTTGGATTCTTCAGATGCGAGCCATGTCACGATCGGTGCAATCCAACGAGGCGAACCCAGTTCGCGCTCTTCGTCAGTTGGCGGAGTCGGCGAAAGATTTTCGGTCATGCGAGTGAGAGCTACTGGTGCAACAGCATTCACTGTTACTCCGTAACGAGCAAGTTCGAGCGAGGCGATGGTGGTAAACGCAGCGATGCCTGCTTTTGCAGCGCCGTAGTTTGTTTGTCCAACGTTGCCATAGATACCCGACACCGATGAAGTGTTGATGATGCGACCATCAACTGGTTTGCCTGCCTTATGTTGATCGCGCCAGTAAGCGGCTGCAAATCGCGACGGTGCAAACGTGCCCTTGAGGTGCACTTTGATGACGGCGTCCCATTCTTCTTCCGACATGTTGGCCATCATGCGGTCGCGCAAAATACCAGCGTTATTGACCACTGCATGCAGGTCGCCAAACGTGTCGACTGCGGTCTGGATCAGACGCTCTGCGCCTGCCCAAGTTGAGATGTCATCGCCGTTAGCAACAGCACGACCACCCATGGCCTCAATCTCATTGACCACACTTTGTGCTGGAGAAATATCGCCAGCCGAGCCATCAACACCGCCGCCCAAGTCGTTGACAACGACCAGTGCTCCGTGCTTGGCAAGACTTAAGGCGTGTTCGCGACCAATACCTCGTCCCGAACCAGTGACAACAACTACTCGACCTTCACATAAGCGGCTCATGGGCAACGACTCTAGTCTGAATACCGTGTCTCAGACCAAGTCGAACAACAGTGCAGGCGATTTAGCGTGCGATGTACTGATCGTCGGAGCAGGGCCAAGTGGTATTGCAGCCGCACTCACATTGCGTGCCGCTCATTACGACGTGATTGTTATTGACAAGGCGTTTTTCCCGCGCGATAAATGCTGCGGCGATGGTTTAACCACAGGTGCGCTTCGAATTTTGGACGAACTCGGTTTTGATCCCAATTCGGTTCCCAACTGGACGGTGTGTAACGACGTATGGCTGCGCTCACCGAGTGGCAGAGAGATGCAGTTTTCGCTTCCCACACAAGGCCAGTTTGCGGCCATTGCACCACGAATTGAACTTGACAATGTCCTAGTGCAACTCGCCCGTTCACAAGGCATTCAGGTGCTCGAGGGTCACGAATTCGTCTCCATTCGTGAACAGACATCAGATCACATCGACGTCAAGATCAACAGCAACAACAACATCGGTACTGATAATCAAACTTTTCGAGCAAAATTTTTAGTTGCATCTGACGGCATGTGGTCGCCGGTCCGCAAGTCTCTTGGCATGTCAACACCGGGTTATCTCGGAGAATGGCACGCGTTTCGTCAATACGCCAACAATGTCACAGGATCTGCAAAAGACCGCTTGCATGTTTGGTTTGACAAAGATTTGTTGCCTGGATACGCATGGTCATTCCCACTACAAAATGGCCGAGTCAATATCGGCTTCGGCATTTTGCGCGGTGGCAAGTATTCAGTGCAACAAATGAAAGACCTCTGGCCCAACTTGCTCGCACGTAAACATATTTCGAATGCACTCGGGTCTGAAGTTGTCATGGAAGATCGACACACCGCGTGGCCAATTCCTGCTCGAGTAACAACTGCAGCACTTTCGACTGGACGCGTGCTGTTTGTTGGCGATGCTGCATGCGTCACCGACGCGCTCACGGGTGAAGGAATAGGTCAGGCGCTGTTATCTGGACAAATGAGTGCACAAGCAATTATCGCTGGCATCGGCCGCGAGGCTTCGGTCACTCGCAATAAGTATGAGCAACTCATCAAGCAGAACTTTTTTGCAGATCACCGAATGTCATTGACTCTTGGCACAATTTTGAAGTCGTCGCTTGGCGCACGCGCAGCACTACGAATTGCCAACCTCACCCCATGGACACGGCGCAATTTTGTGCGCTGGATGTTTGAAGACGAACCGCGGGCAGCATTGTTTACTCCATCTCGATGGCATCGCAATTTCTTGCGTCGTGCTGGCGCTTTTCAAACCAAGTAAGTTGGAACTCATGCGTACACGCCTTACCGAACTTCTCGATATTGAATTTCCAGTCATGCTTGCGGGCATGGGTGGTGTCAGTTACCACCATCTCGTAGCAGCTGTTTCAGAAGCTGGCGGACTTGGAACCCTGGGCGCGAGCACCATGCAAGACGGTGAATTGGCTCAGGAAATCGAAGGCGTGAAGAGCCTGACCAAAAAACCATTTGGTGTCGACTTGTTAACTGCACTCCCACACACACTTGAGCGCGATGTTGACCTCATTATCAAAAGTGGTGCACGAGTTTTCGTTGCGGGGCTTGGAGTGCCACGCGACATCATTGAACGGCTCCATAGTCACGGCGTGATTGTTGGTTCAATGTGCGGAAAAGTTCGGCATGCAATCGCAGCGGTTGAAAGTGGTTGTGACTTTGTTGTTGCGCAAGGTACTGAAGGTGGAGGCCACACGGGCACCGTTGCCACCATGGCACTTGTTCCACAAGTGGTCGATGCCGTTGGCAAAAAAGTTGTTGTAGTTGCCGCCGGTGGTTTATATGACGGCCGTGGATTGGCTGCGTCTTTGGCTCTTGGCGCCGAGGGAGTCTGGGTCGGCACACGATTTATCGCGACTCCAGAAGCTCGCGCTGTTGATGGCTACAAAGAAAAACTGATTGCCACAAGCGAAGACGGCACGGTAATTACTCGCAGCTACACAGGCAAAACATGTCGTGTGGTTCGCAACGAGTGGACAAATGATTTCGAAAAACATCCAGAGTCGCTTCTACCGTTTCCACAGCAAGCCATCGCCTCCATGAAAGCCGGCGTGAATCACCTCGGCTACCCGGTCGGCACAAAAGTAGATGTCGAGCGCGAATTCATGCCAGCCGGCCAAGGAATCGGAGCAATTAACGAACTCGTTCGTGCCGGAGACTTGGTGCGCAGCATGGTGCGTGAAGCGCAAGAAACACTTGAACGTCTTACTCGCTAACAAAGATGTTCGACGGCTGTTTGTAGCCGACAACATCTCGATCATCGGTGACTACTTCAGCTATGTCGCCCTTGCAGGCATGGTCAAGGAAGTAACAGACTCCAATTTCCTCGTTGCACTTGTTTACGTTGCATTCACACTCCCGTCTTTCTTCACCACACCGTTTGGCGGGCCAACTGTTGACAAGTTTGATCGAAAGAAAATCATCGTGTTTGTCTCCCTCATGCAAGCGTTGTGCGCGGTCGGTTTCTTGTTCGCTTCAAACTCTGCAATCTGGATTGCCTTCGTTGCTCAAGTCGGTATTACTTGTCTTTCATCATTTGTCACTCCCGCATTTGGTGCAGCACTCCCCAACCTGACGCGAGACGATGCTGAATTGCGGCAGGCAAATGCATTGTTTGGTTCGAGCTGGGGCGCAATGGTGTTTATCGGTGCTGCTGCAGGAGGGTTCTTCTCGCAGGCATTTGGCCGAACCGCAACATTTACTGCTGACATAGCAACATTTATTATTTGCGCGGGCCTTGTAGCGCTAATCAAAACTCCGATGCAACAACAGCGCACAAGCGAACACAAATCCCGAATGCGACCCTTTGCCGACATGAAGGAAGCAATCCACTACGCCAAAAGCGATCACACGATTCTTGCGCTTCTGTCTTCCAAAACAATGTTTGCGTTTGGTGCAGGAACGGTGAGCCAACTTTCCGTACTTGCAATAGATGTGTTCAATAAGGGCGATGGTGGGAGCGGAGCACTGCTTGCGGCGCGCGGTTTTGGGGCTTCGATTGGTCCGTTCATCATCATGCGCTTTGTTCGCAACAACATGCCCCGCCTATTGAAAGTTTGCGGAACTGCTGGTCTCACCTATGCAGTGCTCTACATTGCCGCAGCTTCGAGCCCAAATATTTGGATTGCATGCCTCTGTGTCATGGGCGCACATCTCGGTGGTGGCGCGCAATGGACATTGTCTACGTATGGTTTGCAAGTTCGTGTTCCCGACCACATCCTGGGCAGAGTGCTCGCGGGCGACATGGCTATTGCGATTTTGGTGATGGGCACAAGTAGTTTTGCTGCCGGAATCCTTGGGGAAATATTGCCGATTCGAATTGCAATTGCGGTTATCGGTGCGACTTCTGGAGTAACAGCAGTCGTATTCCTCTTAGCAACAATGGGGATTAGGAAGCGTCTGCGCAGCGAGATGCAGCTTCAATCAAGCTAGATGCACGCGTGTCTGTAAAGAGATACGAACCCATTCGATTCATCACATAACTAAACGACATGTTGCGCGCTGGATCAGCAAAGCTCATCGAGCCGCCTGCACCCGAGTGACCAAATGATTGTCGTCCGCTCAATGGCATCAATGCAGTTGGAGTCATGTACCCCATTCCGAAATTTGTCTGACGCATCAAACACAAATCGATCTCGTCTGGTCTGGTAACTGGCGTACTTGCCAGTTGCATCATCTCTTCTGAGATCAATCGAACCTTGCCGTTTGCTCCATCTACTTCGCCAATTGTTGCTGCATACATGCGGGCAAGTGATGGAGCGTTGCTGATGCCGTTTGCTCCCGGTATTTCGGCAGCGTGCATGTCGCGTCGATTGAATCCACCTTTCACGGTAAATGCTCCATTTAACGTAAGCGCCTGACCAAGTGCAGTCTCTGGACCAAATGGGACTACCTGCGCTGGTTGCTTATTGACAATTGTTTCCGGCCACACCTTCGTCCAACCATTTTTCAAAGGAGACACCCTGTGCTCAAGCCGCTCTGGCAAGCCAACATAAATTTCAACGCCGAGCGGGTTGGCGATTTCTTCTTCAATGAAGCGACCAATGTTGCGCCCGTCCACTCTGCGCACCAGTTCACCTGCCAACCAACCAAATGTGATGGCGTGGTATCCGTGGGTTGAGCCGACAGGAAAAATTGGCGCTGTGTCGGCGAGGCGCTGCGTGATCGTGTTCCAATCCAAAGCGTCTTCAAATGAAATGCTTCCATCGATCGTGTACAAACCGGCTTGATGCGAAAGTAATTGTGCAACCGTGATGTCCGATTTGCCTTTCGCGGCAAATTCTGGCCAATACAGAGATACAGGTTCGTCGTAGCTCAGTAGTCCCCGTTCAACGCAAATGGCTACTGCTGTTGCAACAACACCTTTTGTAGTGCTGAATACAAGTTGCAACGTGTCGCGCGCATAAGGAATCGTTGCGGTGTTCTCAAAATATCCACCAATGAGGTCGATTACAGGTTGGCCATGATGAAAAACACAAACACCAGCACCAATATCTTCCTTGGTTTCGATATTCGTCACAAATTGATCGTGCACCGCCTCCCAGCCGGGGGCGACGAAACCAGAGACGAGTTCAGACATGATGAAGGAGGACCGAAGCGTTCGTCGGCTTAAATTTCGTCCATCAATGTGCGCAACAACTCAACTTGCTGCACTGCATTTGGACCAATTGGATTAACGGAGATGACCGTGACTCCTGCTTCCTTGAACGCCGAAAGGCGTTCTTTGATAAAACTTTTCGGACCAACGAGATGCGAGTTGAGCAACCAGTCAGACGGCACTTTTGCTGCAGCCTCTTGCTTCTTGCCGTCCAAGTACAGATCTTGAATCTCAACAGCTTCTTTCTCGTAGCCGTATGCCTTGCAGATGTCGTTGTAAAAGTTTTTGCCCCGAGCACCCATGCCACCTACATACAAAGCGGTTGAAGGTCGAGCGAAGTCCAAAACTTTCTGCTGATCTTCGCCAGTAAGCGACTCGTCAATGGCAAGCATGCCGCCTGCGGAAATGTCCATGCGAGCACGTGATGGATCACGTTTTGCAGTGCCAGCCTTCAGCGCATCGCCCCACACGTTCTTGAATTTTTCTGGATAGAAAAATATCGGCATCCAACCATCAGCGACCTCTGCTGTGGCTTCAACGCTCTTGCCCATCAATGACGCCCACCAGATTGGAATCTCATTGCGAACTGGATGATTGATCAGTTTGAGTGCCTTACCCAATCCAGTGCCCTGACCTTGAGGTAGTGGAACCTCTACAGTTTTTCCTTGATACGACAAAGGCTTTTCGCGCTTCCACACTTCGCGACAGATATCGATGTATTCCTTGGTGCGCTGCAACGGCTTTTCATATGGCATGCCGTGGAATCCTTCGATCACTTGAGCGCCTGATGCACCAAGGCCGAGAATAAATCTGCCATTGCTGACGTAGTCGCAACCAGCGGCAGTCATTGCGACAAGCGCAGGTGTGCGCGAGTAGACATTGATGATTCCGGTACCGATCTGCAACTTGTCGGTAACTGCTGCAAGATAACCAATTTGTGAAATCGCATCGTACGAATACGCTTCGGCCACCCACACCATGTCGAGACCAACTTTTTCAAGTTCAACAACCTGCTTGGCCGACGACTGAAAATCGGAAATGTAATTGATCATCATCGAAAGTTTCATGATGAGAACCTTAGAGCGACTTCAGTTGACTTGGCGAGTTCGACCCACCCAATAAGGCGCACGGAGGTCTTTTTTCAGGATCTTGCCAGAAGGATTACGAGGCAAGGCCTCGATCCAATCGACCGACTTTGGGCACTTGAAACTAGCCAGGCTCACTTTGGCAAACGCAATGATCTCGTCCTGCGTGACGACAACGTCCTTCTTGCGCACAACAATCGCTTTAGGTACTTCTCCCCATTTCTCGTCGGGTACACCAATGACCGCAACGTCTGCAATGGCTGGGTGGGCCATCAATACGTTTTCCACCTCGGCTGGGTAAATGTTTTCGCCACCTGAGACAATCATGTCCTTGACGCGGTCATATATATAGAGATAGCCGTCAGCATCGAGATAGCCGGCGTCTCCACTCCTAAACCAGCCACCATCCACAATCGACTTCGCGGTTTCTTCTGGCATGTTCCAATATCCGAGCATGATCTGCGGGCCCTTCACCCAGATCTCGCCCACTTCGCCAACCGGTTTGTCGTAATGGGTTTCATCATCGACAATTCGTAGCTGCATGCCAGGCACAGGCTTGCCACACGAGCGCAACCGATGTTTGTTTGGTCCTTCAAGGTCGTGATCTTCAGGCATGAGCAAAGTCGTAGCGCCAGTTGTCTCGGTCAGTCCATACACCTGCATGAACTCTGTTTTAAATGCCTTGATCGATGATGCGAGCACTTCGTCTGAGATTGGTGATGCCCCGTACAAAATAAGTTTGAGACTCGAAAAATCTGCTTTGTCCAAATCGGGAACCATCAACATGAATTGCAATAATGCGGGAACGACGAATCCATGCGTGATGCGTTCTTCACCGATTAATTTCACAAGTTCGACTGGATTGACATCGCGTACGATCACCGAACATGCTCCAACAAACTGACCCGCAGTAGCCCAACCACCACCACCGATGTGGAACAACGGCATGGCCACCATGCTGATGGTTTGTGGAGTGAGTTTCCAGAGGTCTTTTGCAGTCGGCATCAACGCAAAAAAGTTGTTGTTTGTGAGCATCACACCTTTTGGACGTCCGGTCGTGCCGCTTGAGTACAACTGAAATGCAACATCCTCGTGACTTGCCTCGACGCCTGGGTCTTCATCTCTCCCGCTTGAGATAAATGAGTCGTACGACTGGTACTTGGAATGACCACCGATCACAACGATCGTCTTCACAGAAGTAAGTTCGTCGGCAATTGCCTCGAGGATGGGAACGAAATCTGGGCCAACGATCAGCACTTTGGCTGCCGCATCATTGACGATGTACAACACCTCTGGCCCGACGAGACGCCAGTTGACATCGACGCTCACTGCATTGAGCAGTGCACAGCCGTACAACACTTCAAAATGCTCGATCGAGTTCTTGTCAAGAAAAGCCACGCGGTCTTGCACACCGACACCGACAGTTCTGAGCGCTTGCGACATTTGGCAGGCACGGTGATACAACTGCGACCACGATTGCTTTTTATTCCCCTGAATCAACGCAGTGCGGGTTCCGTACTCTGCGCTGTGACTGCGAACGATGTCTGCCAAGTTGTTGATGTCGTTTGCCATAACCAAAAACTAGCAATCTTGCCAATACCCCACAAGCGAGCGAACATTCATGTATTCCATACAAACCCAGTATCTTTAGGCGCTGAGAAGAAAAATTGTGACCGCATCATCCACTCACCCTTCATCTGAAGGCATCCAACTTACGGTCTATGACTACGCACCAGAGTCGACCAAACAACCTGTGTTGCTGTCACATGCGACAGGATTTCACGGCCGAGTGTTTGACCCAGTTGCAGATCATTTGCAAAATGCTTTTCACTGCTACTCATTTGACTACCGCGGACA
>CAINTF010000134.1 GCA_903853285.1 uncultured Acidimicrobium sp.
AAGAACATCTGCCGTTCCTCGCCTGCGACTGGTGGCAACGGACGACGTTTCACAGCATCAGCTCGCTCTTTGTAGCGAGCGATCATTTCGGAGGGTTCAAATGCGGCCATGAGATAAAACTACTTCCTCGCTACTTGAGCAATGGATCAATGACATGTCGCGGACCATTGTCCACTACTACTTCGACTGTTCGCTCGGGACGATTAATGGGTTTGCGTGGAGCAGTTCGTATCGGTTCAGCGACTGGCATCTTGTTTGAACTCATACGCACTGCATCAAGCATTGCAGCGCGCTCGGTTTCATCAGCCTCCTCATAAGCGGCATCGCTCATGATCTCAAGGGGTGCAAGAGCCGGAGACTCTGGTCTTGCCTCATTCCAAAACCACCAAGTCATGCGTGCGAGTGCGCCTCCAACCACAATGCACACCAGTGCGATCAATGTCGTTAGTCCAAACATGATGTTCCATAACCTACCCCAGCCAGCAATACTGAGAGCATGATTCGGGGGTTGCTCAATGTTGCTAGTAGCGCGCTCTTTATCTCGTTGCTCGGATTTGCGATGTGGTGGTCGCGTCGGGGCGAACGCCAATGGACTTCGACAGATGGCATGCGCTGCATTTGCCAAATGCGTATTTCAGGTGATGGTCTTGAGCACCCGTGGCGCGAAGTTCGTCTTCTCATAATTCCTAGTCTTCGCGCAGTTGCTGTGACCGCCAAAGGTCATCGCGGAAAACCATTTCGAGGAACATGGAACCTACTTGGGATCCCACATGTTTCATTGATCAGTGACGTTAGACCCGATCAACAGACTTTTGCTGTACACAAACAAGGCGACACTGAGCAAACTGCAATTGTGCGAATTCATTCAGCGAGCGCAAGCGCGGCAATTATGCGAAATTGTCTTCCAGAAATCTTTTAATTGGTGGACCAACCTGATCGAGATTGATCAGAAACGCATCGTGTCCGTGAGGAGAATCGATTTCCACATATTTGGAATCAGTACCTTGTGCAACCAAAATATCGCAAATCTGTTTTTGCTGGTACGTGGGATACAGAATGTCTGATGAGATACCAAGCACCAACGTGTTTGCCTTGATGCGGCTCATCGCCTTATCAAGACCCCCGCGGCCACGTGCAACATCGTGCAAGTCCATCGCCTTACCAATGATCAGGTAGCTGTTGGTATCAAAACGTCGAATCAATCGGTCGCCGTGGTGATCTAGGTAACTCTCTACTTCAAATCTGTCCCACAGACCCAAACCGTTGTAGTCGGCGTCCATGTCCGCCAAGTCGCGCCCAAAGCGATCACTGAACACATTGTCGGATCTAAACGTGACTTGTGAAACCATGCGCGCGATCGACAGACCCTCCCAAGGTCCTTCGCCAATTGCGGCGTCATAGTACTCACCGTTATTCCATTTTGGATCGAGACGAATTGCGCGGCGACCGATTGCACCCCACGCAATTTGTTGCGCAGTCGAATGCGTACACGTCGCAATTGGAATAATTGTTTTGACACGATCCGGAAAAGTAACTGCCCACTCGAGCACTTGCATACCGCCCATCGAGCCGCCGACAATGCTGTGCCACTGCACGATGCCAAGCATGTCGGTAAGACGCAACTGCGCACGCACCATGTCGCGCACAGTAATGACAGGAAAACGTGAGCCGTACGGTTTGCCATCAACAGGATGTGGCGATGCTGGGCCGGTTGAACCCTGACATCCACCGATCACGTTGCTGCACACCACAAACCATTTGTTGGTGTCGATGTATTGGTCAGGACCAATCACTCCCTCCCACCAACCCGGAGTTGGGTGTCCATCTTCGGCCGGACCAGTTGCGTGACTGTCCCCCGTCCATGCATGACATAACAAAATTGCGTTACTGCGATCGTCGTTTAGAGTGCCCCAAGTTTCATAAGCAATAGAAACTGAATTCAGTTGCGTACCACCGTCAAGTGCGAACGGACGGTCGACAGGAAAATGAGCGAACTGTCGTGACCCAATAGGTTGCGAAGGCTGCCATGCGCCTGTGGGTGGATAATCATGTCGGGTCATAAAATTCCTTCTGGCT
>CAINTF010000135.1 GCA_903853285.1 uncultured Acidimicrobium sp.
ACTGCAAGTGTGAGCAACACGGGCTTTGCCCAAATTGCCGCTTGCGGAAACAGATACACACCAAAGCGCAACATGCCGTACGTGCCCATCTTGAGCAACACACCGGCCAAGATGACCGAACCACCAGTTGGTGCCTGCGTGTGGGCATCGGGCAACCAAGTGTGCAGTGGAAACAAAGGAACCTTGACCGCAAATGCAATCATGAACGCTGCGAACAACCAGCGGCCAGTGCCCGTAGCGAAATTGGCCTTTTGCGCTATCTCGACCAAGTCAAACGTGAGCACGCCCGTGTCGCGACGAGCCAAAAATGCTGTGGCGACTATTCCAACCAGCATGAAAGCCGAGCCGGCCATGGTGTACAAAAAGAATTTGGTCGCGGCATACACACGCTTCTCATAGCCCCAACCACCGATCAGGAAATACATCGGCACCAATACGATTTCAAAAAACACGAAGAACAAGAACAGGTCGAGGCTGAGGAAACTGCCCATGACGCCTGCTTCGAGCAGCAGCATCCACGCCAAGTACGACTTGTGGTCGTGGTGCGGATCGATGCCAACAATGACAAGTGGAAACAACACACCAGTGAGCACCACCATAAACAGCGAAATACCGTCGACGCCTAGGTGCCATGAGATGCCCCACTCACTGATCCATGAGTGCTTTGACACGAACTCGAATCCCGCTGCTCCAGTAGGAAACTTGACGAGCATCCACACACTCATTGCACCAGTTGCGATGCTCGATGCGAGCGCAGCAAGCTTGACCCACTCGCCATGCTTCTTATTTAGCAACGAAACAAGGACTGCGCCGAGCAATGGCATCAGAACGAGCATTGTCAAGATCGGGAAACTTGCCGTAGCTTCTCCGGCGATTTCTGCTGAAGCAAACATCAGATAAGTCCTCTCAATACAAACCACGCCAGCAACACAACAACACCAACTGTGATAATTGCCGCGTATGCACGCACGAAACCGCTCTGACTCTTGCGAACTTGGCCAGCCACTGATCGCACGATTGTGGCTGTGCCGTTGACTGCCCCATCGACAACATTCGCATCAACCCAAGCGACACCAGCGAAGAACGCATTGCCCGGGCCACCCACCAACTTGGCTGCAGTCGCGTCATAGTTCCAGGCCTGCTCGAGAATCTTTGGCTCAACAGCCTTGATCTTGTGTTTGGCATACACCGCAATGGCCGCAACAATTCCGAGCGTTGCAATCACTACAGCAACACCGAGTAGCAGATACTTATTTTGATACGCCCATGTCTCATGAATGTGAGCTTCTGATTCCTCCACGACAGGTGCAAGCCAGTGCTCCAAAAATGCAGTGTTCTTGGAGAATGGCAACTGCAGTGCACCACCAACCATCGCGAGCCCAGCAAGAACGACAAGTGGCATCAACATGATTCGTGGGCTTTCGTGCGGGGTGAAGTCGCCATGCGCACCATTTTCGGCTGCATGATCATTCCACTTTGCCGCACCGTAAAACACCATGATCACTTGACGCGTCATGTAATACGCCGTCAACAAAGCAGTGACTACTCCGACAACATACAAACCACGATTGTTGGCATACACATAGAGCAAAATTTCGTCCTTCGACCAAAAGCCTGCAAAGGGTGGCACACCCGCAATGGCAAGCCAGCCGACGATGAACGTAATCGCAGTGACTGGCATAACTTTGCGCAATGCACCCATGCGACGCATGTCTTGCTCGTGGTGCATGCCATGAATGACAGAACCAGAGCCGAGGAACAACAGCGCCTTAAAGAACGCGTGAGTGATCATGTGGAAAATGGCTGCGACA
>CAINTF010000136.1 GCA_903853285.1 uncultured Acidimicrobium sp.
GAACACAGCAATGCTCGGCATCGGAGGCATTTTTGCTGAGGTGATCCAGGACGTCGTTTTTGCGCCAATGCCGATTGATTTGCTTGGGGCCCAACGAATGATCGAAGCCCTTAAACATCAATCTATATTGCAGGATTTTCGTGGCGAGAATGCAGTCAATACCGGTTCGCTAGCAAATGCGATCGTCGCCCTCAGTAAAGCTTGTGATGTACATCCAGAGATTGTTTCAATAGACATCAATCCACTGATCGTGCAACAAGACGGGACATTGGTTGCGGTTGATGCACTTGTAGAGACTCGCAACATGAAGAAGGTCGCTGCAAACACATCAAACATTTTCAAACCACATGCCGATCACTATCGCGCGTTGCTTTCACCACGAGCAATTGTTGTAGTCGGTGCATCGTCGCATCCCGGTAAATTTGGATTTGTTTCTTTACACAACATTCTTGCAAGTAATTTCTCGGGGACCGTTTACGCAACTAATTTGCAAAATGAAAATATTCTTGGTATTCAGACAGTTTCGTCGATAGATGAGTTGCCCGTTAACGAAATCGATCTTGCATTTTTTTGTACTCCTGCAAGTGCGAACCCTCAACTTCTACGGCAGTGCGCCGAAAGGGGAATCCGTGCGGCTTTCATCGCATCGGCTGGTTATCGAGAAGCGGGATCCGCAGGAGAGCAAGCCGAGACTGATCTGGTTCAACTCGCCGCCGATCTCGACATGCTGATTGCCGGGCCAAATGGTCAAGGGGTTGTCAGTACACCAGTTTCGCTGTGTGCGCAGATTGTCGGACCATACCCACCACGTGGCGGTATCTCAGTTGCCAGCCAAAGCGGTAATTTCGTTTCAAGCTTCCTTAACTATTCTCGTCAAACTGGTGTTGGAATTGCTCGAGCTATTTCCGCTGGCAATGCAGCACAAATTTCTGTAGGTGAATACTTGGAATGGTTCTCTCAGGATGATGAAACTCTTGTGAGCTTGGCTTACATCGAGAGTGTTAATGATGGCAGGGCGCTTGAAACTTCCTTTTCATTGGCACTGCAGCACAAACCACTCGTTGTTGTAAAAGGAGGCGCAACAGACGCTGGGTCGCGTGCGGCGCAGAGTCACACTGGAGCATTGGCGAGTAACGACAAGATTTTTGATGGGCTGTGTCGCAGCACAGGCGCTTCTCGAGCCAAAACGGTTGAAGAGGGTTTTGATATTGCCGCGAGTTTTGCCACACAACCGCTACCGAGAGGAAATCGAGTTGTAGTTCTGACAACTGTAGGTGGTTGGGGGGTGGTCACGTCAGACGCGATCGCACAAGACGGCTTACTCGACCTCATCACACTTCCAAAAGAATTGATTACGTCATTGGATGAGTTATTGCCGCCGCGTTGGAGCCGCAATAATCCAATTGACTGTGCTGGCGGTGAAACACGCGACACTATTCCAGCAATCCTCGATCTCGTCTGCGCGCACGAGCAAGTAGATGCTGTGATTTTTCTTGGCATAGGCATACAAAGCAATCAAGCACGAATGATGAGTGAGGGTCATTTTTATCCCGATCATGGTTTGGAGAGAATCGTGACGTATCACCGCAGACAGGATGAACGTTTCGCCCAAGCCGCCGCTGAATGCTCAATCAAATACAACAAACCCGTTTTGGTTGCAACAGAACTAGCCGTCGCAGATCCTTCTAACCCTGGACCAGCTTCTGTACGAGAGACAGGTCGACTCTGTTACGCAAGCGGGACCCGAGCCGCATCGGCACTTGGACACATGTATAGGTATTCGCGTTTTATTGGGGTCGCTACGTGAACCAGATCAATAGCGGTGATATCTCGAAATCAATGAAACGTGCGAACAGTAAAGTTCGTCTTGGTTCGGTGCGGGTCGTAGCAACTTTGCTTTCCACGGTATTGCTAGTCGGTGCTTCCATAATCGGTACCGCTTACAAATTTGTCAACGACATCGGCACTTCAGTTGCGAGCAATCGTTCGATCAATGAAGTTGTTTCACCCAACGCATCGTTGCTGAATGCACGTCGTTTGCCCGCGATTCTTTCGGCAGAGGTGCGTATCGGCGGACTTGTTCGCTCGCTTTCCGAAACCGTCAACAACTTTCCCGATCAATCCTGTCTCATTATCTCTATTGAAGGTCAGAAAATTGCATCGATCAAACCTAATCAACCGATCATTCCGGCAAGCAATATGAAGTTACTCACAGCGGCAACGGCGCTCGAAGTACTTGGTCCTGATTTCGTTTACACAACCAAAGTTGTTGGTCTGAGTGACGCTAATCGAATTGTGGGAGATTTGTGGCTTGTCGGTGGCGGAGATCCACTGCTGTCAACGATTGGTTATCCGGCCACAGAGTCTTACCCAACATTGCATCCAACGAATATTGGCTCGCTCATCGATGCGCTTGTCGCTGCTGGAATCAATGAGATCACTGGAAATATTGTTGGTGATGAGAGCCGATATGACACAGAAAGATTTACGCCGACTCTGGGTCTTGGCGTGCGGACAACCGAGGTCGGTCCGTTAGGCGCACTGATTCTGAATGATGGCGTTGTACTTTCTTCACCAATCAAGCCAGACCAACCAGCGTTGTCTGCTGCACAGGAATTTTTGCGATTGCTCAATGAGCGTGGAATTGTTGTGCAAGGTACAGCAAAGACCGGAACTGCATCGGCCGACTTGCCCGTTGTGGCGAGCATTCAATCCGCTCCGTTAAGCGACGTGATTGCCGAAATGTTGACGAACAGCGACAACAACACAGCCGAATTGATGCTGAAAGAAATTGGCCTCGCGCGCTTGTCGACGGGTACTCGAATAGCGGGTACCCAAGTGGTCCTATCGGTGTTGCAGGAACTCGGGTTGCCAGTAGATGGACTCGTCATGATCGATGGATCTGGTCTTGACCGTGGTAATCGAGCTACGTGTGCACTGCTCGCTTCAATACTTGAGAGAGACGGTGGATTTGGTGTATTAGGAAATGGTCTCGCAATTGCCGGCCAAACTGGCACACTGCGAGATCTGCTTGGAGAGTCTGCGGCTAGCGAAAGACTGCATGCCAAAACTGGAACGCTTACTGGAGTGAAAGCTTTGTCTGGATTCGTCCAGTACGCGCCAGAGAAATCTGCAATCTTTGCGCTCATTCTGAATGGAACTGGTGTTTCCAACCAAGGCTCGTATCGACCTATTTGGAACGGACTTGCCAACGCTTTAGGAGCCCTCACCGAGCATCCAAGCGTTATTGATATTGCCCCATAACGCGTTTTGGGGCATTCACGCATTCTCGCTGGTTTACTGGATGTGTGAATGAAAAACGCTTAAGAGGCCGTTCGGCACGTAATTCATCGCTTTCCGCCGTGGAACTATTCAGGATGGTTCGCGACTATGTCAAGCAAGAGACTCTTGATCCTCTGCGAGGTGTCGGAAGATGGCTCGCCTGGGGACTCGTAGGCGCAATCGCTCTACTTTTTGGGGCTGTGCTTGGATTGGTGGGACTGCTTCGACTTTTACAAGCTGAGGTATTTAACGAGCCAAACGGATTCACATGGGTTCCCTACATGATCGTTGTCGTATGCGCCTTGATAATGATCTGGCTCTCGCTGACGAGAATCCAACGTCCAAGTTTGCATAAAGAGAGTTAGTTCAACAATGACGAATAATGATTTGCGCATTACCAAGAACGATTTGGAATCGAAGTTTCAATCGCTCCAGGACGACCTGCAAGGTCACGCATCAGATAAGAAGCAATCGATTGTTGCGGCCGCAGCGATTGCAAGTGCTGTGGTTGTATTGATTGCCTATTTACTTGGACGACGGGGCGGACGTAAGCGTCGTAGCGTTGTAGAGATTCGTCGCTAATCCACGTGTGGTATTTAAGAATCTTCTGGCGCGCAATCAAGTTCCTGCGAAGGCGCCGTAAGCCAGTTGTTGCTCGTGTACGCATCAAAGATGATCAGTCCATTTCCATTTCTCACTCCAAGCGCAAAGGTTTCTAAAGATGGCACGTGTATTTGCAGTAGGAGAGAAAGTTCTTATTCTTGATTCGAAGAAGAGACGATACCTAGCTACGTTGAGCGAGGGTGGACAATTTCATAGTCATTCAGGCGTACTTGAACACAATGACATTGTGGGCAGCCAAGAAGGAACGGTCTTGAAGTCCACCAAGGGTGCGCATTATTCAATTTTGCGACCGACACTTGAAGATTTTGTACTCGAAATGCCGCGAGGTGCACAAGTCATTTATCCGAAGGATCTTGCTCCTATTTGCATGATCGGCGACATAGGTCCTGGAATGCGGGTGTTTGAGACTGGCGTCGGATCCGGTGCTTTGTCAATGACGATGTTGCGTTACGGAGCATCAATCACTGGTTATGACATTCGCGAAGACTTTGCGAATAGAGCAACTTCAAACGTGCGGTCGTTCCTTGGCGAGGAAGCACTTGAGCGCTACTCAGTCGAAATCCGCGACTCATATGAAGGTATTGATGGATCCGACTACGACAGAGTTGTACTCGATTTGCCGGAGCCGTGGAACGTAGTGCCGCACGCCGAAAAGGTTTTACGCACTGGAGGCTTACTCGTGGCATATACGCCGAGTATTACTCAGGCAGTACAAGTTCGAAAGTCGATGGGCGATGCGTGGATTGAATCGCGCACGATAGAGGTACTACATCGTTCATGGCACATTGAGGGAATGGCAGTCCGTCCTGACCACCGCATGGTGGCACACACGGCGTTTCTTACTGTGTCACGATTTATTGGACACGCAATGCCTATCGAACCGCCTACGGTTCAATAAAGATGCATTCGCCAGGACATTCCTCGGCGGATTCGATGACACCATCTAGTTGGCTATCTGCGAAGTTGGCCATGCCTTCCGCGCCCTGGGCGTTGCCCTTGGCTGTTGCAAAAATCTTGTCCTTTTCACGAACATAAGCCAGACCGTCGTCGAGCAGAGTGAAAACGTCAGGGGCAATTTCCTCACACAATCCATCTCCAGTGCAAAGATCCTGATCAATCCAAACCTTCATGTTGGCTAGCTCCTTTTAGCTTTTAGCTTTTAACTTCTCAATCGAATATGAAAACCATACGGCGTATGCAGTCAAGATTACACGCCGCTTGTCAAAAAGTTGTGTTCTCGGCAAGGATTGCCCTATACGGTTTGTGATTAAGCGAATAAACGGGGGTGACTCATGACATCTAGTGCCGAAAAGGATGCTGCCGATAGTGCCTCATTGGCTGATTCCAAGATTCAGATTGCACGCTTGACGGGACAAAACGAAAAGCTTTCCTACACACTTCGCGAAGCGCGTGAGCACATCGCTTCGCTGCGCGATGAAGTTGACAAACTCACTCGAGCCCCTGGATCCTATGGAACCGTCGTTGGCATTAATGACGACCAAACGGTAGATGTCTTATCAAACGGTCGAAAGCTCAGGGTTACCGCCCACACTGACGTCGATCTAGAAAATCTCCAGTTGGGTGCAGAGGTGATGCTGAACGACGCTTTGAATATTGTTCTTGATCGCGGCAGCGACATCAGTGGAGAAGTTGTTTCCCTCAAGGAAGTTCTTGAAGACGGAATTCGGGCAATTGTTATTGTGCGCGGGGACGACGAACGTGTGTGTGAACTTGGAACCGCAATTCGAGGAATGCATCTTCGTTCGGGAGATTTATTGCGACTTGATTCGCGTTCAAACCTGCTGCTCGAGAAATTAGACCAGCCCGAAGTTGAACACCTACTGCTCCAAGAGATACCAAATATTTCGTACTCGGATATCGGAGGACTTGACTCGCAGATAGAACAGATTGCTGATGCCGTTGAACTTCCGTTCCTGCATGCCGATCTATTCGCCGAACATCATTTGCCCGCCCCAAAGGGGATTTTGCTTTATGGGCCTCCTGGGTGTGGAAAGACTCTGATTGCAAAAGCTGTGGCAAATAGCCTCGCTCGGAAGGTTGCCTCTCGTACAGGAGACGAGAAGGGTCGAAGCTATTTCATCAACATCAAAGGACCTGAGTTGCTGAACAAGTACGTAGGCGAAACAGAACGACAGATTCGCTTGATATTTGAGAGAGCACGGGAGAAGAGCGAAGAAGGTTGGCCGGTAATCATTTTCTTTGATGAGATGGATTCGATGTTTCGAACTCGCGGCACTGGCA
>CAINTF010000137.1 GCA_903853285.1 uncultured Acidimicrobium sp.
CACCACTATTCGGTCGCGTAATCCGTTGAGCAACAATGTTTGCTGCGTCTCAGCCAATCCAAGTTCCCATGGCGCACCAACATGTTTGAGCGAAGTAAGCGGAGATGCGCCAGTACCACCATCGTGACCCGAGACCAACACCACGTCGGCTTTGGCTTTACTCACACCCGCAGCAACTGTGCCGATACCAACTTCGGCCACCAACTTGACATGAACTCGAGCGGTTGGGTTCGAGTTTTTAAGATCGTGAATGAGTTGCTTCAAATCTTCAATCGAATAAATGTCGTGGTGTGGAGGAGGACTAATCAAGCCAACACCTGGAGTTGAGTAGCGAGTTTTTGCAATCCATGGATACACCTTGTGGCCGGGCAACTGGCCGCCCTCTCCCGGTTTTGCACCTTGCGCCATCTTGATCTGCAAGTCGTCCGCATTCACTAAATACTCACTCGTCACACCGAAGCGTCCTGACGCAACCTGTTTAATTGCCGATCGCTTCGAGTCGCCGTTTGATAGCGGAATATTTCGTTCTGCGTCTTCGCCACCCTCGCCCGTGTTGCTCTTGCCACCAATTCGGTTCATTGCAATCGCCAACGTTTCGTGAACTTCAGCCGAGATAGACCCGTAGCTCATTGCTCCTGTAGAAAAACGCGTGACAAGACTGGCGACAGATTCGACTTCGTCAATTGGTATTGGCGTGCGATCTGCCGAGAATTCAAACAGACCACGCAAAGTGGACAACACGCGTGACTGATCATCCACCGACTTGGTGTACTGCTTAAAAACGTCGTACCGGCCAGCACGCGTTGCATGCTGCAACCGATACACAGTTTCTGGATTGAACAAATGATGCTCGCCCTCGCGGCGCCACTGATATTCACCGCCCAACTCAAGTTTGCGATGCATTCGTTGATCAGGGCGAAGCGGATGCGCGATCGCGTGACGTGCAGCAACTTCTGAAGCGATCTCGCTCAGTCCAATGCCATCCAATCGCGAAACAGTTCCAGTAAAAAACTCGCCGACAAGTTCTTTGCTCAGTCCAAGTGCTTCAAATATTTGCGCGCCGGTATATGAAGCAACGGTGGAAACGCCCATCTTTGACATGACCTTGAGGACGCCTTTGCCTGCAGCCTTGATGTAATTGTTGATTGCCTTTTGGGCATCAACGCCACCGAGTCCGTTAACACCTGTTCCATCATTCGCCGCGATCATGTCTTCGATCGATTCAAAAGCCAGATACGGATTGATGGCTCCTGCGCCATAACCAATCAGCAATGCCATGTGATGCACCTCGCGCGCATCACCACACTCAACTATCAAACCAACTTGCGTGCGCTTCTTTTCTCTGATGAGGTGGTGATGCAAAGCGCTCGTCAGCAACAGTGACGGAATTGGCGCAAAAACTTCATCAGAGTTTCTGTCAGAAATGACAATGATTCGCGCACCGTTATCAATAGCTTCGCTTGCAGTTGCCCGTGCCGCATTCAGCGCTTCGCGAAGCCCCTGTTCTCCATCAGCGACTCTGTACAGACCACTCACTACAACAGACCGCAATTGTGGATACGTGTTGTCGTCATTGATATGAATAATTTTTGCTAGTTGATCGTTGTTAATGATTGGGAAAGGCAATACCAATTGTCGACAGTGCTCTGGACCTGCTTCGAGCAGATTGCTTTCTGGTCCCACTGCGGTGCCTATGGATGTCACGACTTCTTCACGGATTGCGTCAAGCGGTGGGTTCGTGACCTGTGCAAACATCTGCTGGAAATAATCAAACAGCAGTCGCGGGCGTGCGGACAACACTGCGATCGGCGTGTCTGTCCCCATCGACCCAAGCGGTTCTCCACCACTCTTAGCCATTGGCGCCAAGATAATTTTGAGCTCTTCGTGTGTGTAACCAAAAACTTGTTGGCGTCGCAGCACGCTGTCGCGACTAAACACCATGTGCTCTCGCGCCGGCAAGTCACCCAGTTCCACAAGTCCTGCGTCGAGCCATTCTTGATATGGCGCTGTCGAGCTCAGTTGCTGCTTAATCTCGTCGTCTTCAACAATGCGCCCCTCATTCGTGTCAATTAACAACATTCGACCTGGCTGCAGCCGACCTTTGCGCACAATCTTTGATTGATCTATGTCAACAACTCCGACTTCACTGGCCATGATCACAATGTCATCGTCGGTCACCCAGTATCGACTTGGTCGAAGCCCATTGCGGTCTAACACTGCGCCGATCAGAGTTCCGTCAGTGAAAGCAATACATGCTGGTCCGTCCCAAGGCTCCATTAATGAAGCATGGAATCGATAGAAGGCGCGCTTTTCTGCGCTCATCGTCTTGTTGTTTTCCCAGGCTTCAGGAATCATCATCATCACTGCGTGAGGCAAACTTCGGCCACCCAGGTGCAGTAACTCGAGCACTTCATCAAAACTCGCAGAGTCACTGCCACCCATTGCGCAGATCGGAAATGCTCGCTCAAGCTCAGGCAGCAAACTGCTGTTCAAAAGAGACTCACGTGTACGCATCCAGTTGCGATTACCTTGCACCGTGTTGATCTCACCGTTGTGGGCGATAAATCGGTAAGGGTGAGCAAGCGGCCACGATGGAAATGTGTTGGTCGAAAATCTGCTGTGCACGAGAGCGATCGCTGACTCAATTCGTGAATCGGTGAGGTCTGGGAAAAACATTGCCAACTGAGGTGTCGTCAACATACCTTTATAGATGAGTGTGCGGCTCGACAAGGACGGAAAGTACGTCTGCAATTCTGTTGGCAATTCGTGTTCAATGCGCTTGCGAGCAATGAATAACTTGCGGTCAAGCGCTATCTCTCGTGCGCCTTCCCTGTCCGCGATAAACACTTGCGAAAATGCTGGCATCACGTCTCGTGCGCTTTTGCCAAGACAACTTGGATCAACTGGCACTTCACGCCATCCCAAGACATCGAGATTTTGTTCAGTAATGATTTGTTCAACCGCAGCGACTGCTGCATCACGAAGGTTTTTGTCAGCCGGCAAAAAGGCAATACCTACTCCGTAACTTCCTACGGCAGGCAAAACAAAACTGACAACCTCGGCAAAAAAACGATGTGGAATCTGAATCAATACACCCGCGCCGTCTCCGGTTTCTACCTCGGCACCAGTGGCGCCTCGGTGTTCCATACTGCAAAGCGCACCAATGCCCATCGCAACGATGTCATGCGACTTGCGACCTTTGATATCAACGACAAATGAGACGCCACAAGCGTCGTGTTCAAAGCGTGGGTCGTATAAACCGCTTGCAGGCGGCATTACATGTTGCATCGTCGTCGTGTCCTATTTGAATGCTCGGTTCAGATGATCTCATTCAGTCTGAACTTTTTGCAGATTGCTAAAAAGAAATCCGCAGGGACGACGCTGGCCCGTGCAAGAACTCTAGCGAGATATCAGCGAAACAAACTGCCCGACTCAAAGTTTGGTGGACGCTTTTCAAAATGCGACTTCACTGCTTCAGCCTGGTTTGCGCTGCCAATCAACTGGCCAATAGTTGCTCGTTCGGCCGCAAACTGCTCGGCTGCCCCACTATTTGCAAGCAAATTTATGAGTTTCTTGGCACCACGAACCGCTTCTGGGCTGCGACCTGCAATCTCACGAGCCATCGTCATTGCATCGGCATGCACATCTTGCGACAACTGAGTTGCAATGCCCATCTCATGTGCCTCATGACCACTGAAAATGCGGGCAGTGAATACCAGATTTTTTACAATGTCCGGTCGCACAAGCCGGCTCAGCATCAATGTTCCCGTCATGTCGGGAATGAGACCCCAGTGCACTTCGCGCACTGATAGTTGAGTTTCTGGATGGACGATACGAATATCACATCCAAGAGCAATCTGAATTCCGCCACCCAACGCATGACCATGCACCGCCGCTATCACTGGCACTGGCACTTCTTGCCACACCCAACACACCTGTTGTGCCATGTGCGTGATACGACCATCCACCATTGCACCAGCATTCATGTCTGGCTTGCTGTCATTTGAGTTTGTCCGAGGACCAGCCTCTGCCATCTGTGCAAACGATGAAAAATCGAGTCCAGCACAAAATGATGCACCGTCCCCAGACAGCACCACTACACGCAAGCCATCAAGGGTTTTGAGGTATTCGCCAGCAGCACTGAGAGACGTAAACATTGCGTTGTCGAGCGCATTCCGTTTATCGGCTCTATTCATCTTCACATCGGCAATGCCATCAACTATCGAAACTGTGACCCGATCTTCAATAACCCCAGGCACATCTACTCGCTGAACTGCGCTCATCACATTCCCCTTTGCCAAGTCGTGTATCTCTATCGTGGCATGGCACACTAGACGCCATGCAACTGAACCTTTCCTCCGAAGAAGTCCTTACATCCACCCGCAGCGTGCGTAAGCGTCTCGACTTCGAGAAGCCGGTCGAGCGCAAAATTGTTGAAGAATGCCTCGAAATCGCGCTTCAGGCGCCTACTGGCGGCAATAGCCAAGGATGGCATTGGATTGTCATTGAAGACGCGGCAAAGAAAAAAGCACTTGCAGACATTTATCGCGCCAACTGGGCCGTCTACGCAAATCTTCCAAGCGGTAAGCCACGTGGAGATGTCCGCGACGAGCAACTCCCCAAAGTTCGTGACTCGGCGACCTTTTTGGCGGAGAATTTCGAAAAGGCACCACTGCTACTTATTCCATGCATCGAAGGTCGTCTTGAAAATCTCGATGTTGCGAGTGGAGCAGGTGGTTGGGGTTCACTGCTTCCAGCAGTGTGGAGCTTCATGCTCGCTCTTCGCGGGCGCGGAATGGGTTCAGCATGGACGACGATTCACTTGATGTTTGATGGCGAGAAAAAGGCTGCCGAGCTTCTCGGTATTCCTTTCGACAAAGTCACTCAAGGCGGATTGTTTCCTATTGCCTACACAATCGGTACCGAATTCAAAGCAGCCAATCGACTTCCACTTGACAAGGTTCTGCACTGGAACAAGTGGTAACAAACTAGTCAACGAGGCGTAAACCTGTTGGCGAAATAGAAGCCGGCACAGACGGCAACTCAACAACGAAGTTTGTGCGATGTGCAGGAAACACGTGATGTGAAACCAGCACGGCATGTCCTGCATCGTTCTTGGTGACGCGATCACAATGCAACACGGGTGACCCCACTGGAATTTCGAGCAACCTTGCTTCAACTGCCGTTGCTGCATCCGCTCCAATTTTTTGTGTCGCCCCACCAAGCTTCACATTGAGCAAATCATAAAATGAAGTTGTCTCAACATCGTGACGAGACAAGTGCTTGCCAAGTTCAAATGAACACCACACGGTCACGACCGCAAATGGTTCGTCGGCCGCCATGTTGATGCGCTTGACACGCAGTACTTGATCGCAGTCAAGTGTTTTAGCAATATTCCGTGATGCCTTTTCAAATGCAAATTCGATGATGTGGCGAGTTGGTGTCATGCCACTTGCCGACATCTGCTCCTCGATTGTCCCCAATCTGCCAAGCGTCTGCGATATCGGATCGCTAGCTACAAACCAGCCAACCCCTTGTCGCGCACTCACGATGCCTTCTTCGCGCAATAATTCGAGAGCCCTGCGCACCGTCACACGACTCACTGCAAATTCACGGCTCAGTTCAGACTCGCTTGGCATCAATCGCCCGGCCAAAAAATGACCGACATTGATCCGCTCTCGCAGCGATGCCGCTATGTCTTGATACCGAATGCTTCGCACTTGTACTATACTTGTATACATGGCCGCAAATAGCAAGCCAGTATTCAAAAACTGAGAGGACTATCGATATGACTGCAACAGCAGGAACCCCCATCGAACTCGTCAACAGCGTGTACGCATCGCTTGAAGCAAACGTTGCACTTGGCCGTAAGCGCTTAGGTCGCAATCTCACGCTGACCGAAAAGATTCTGATCAACCATCTCACCGATCCAAAAAAACAAGAGATGGAGCGCGGACGCAGCTACGCAGACTTCGCACCAGATCGTGTTGCGATGCAAGATGCCACCGCACAGATGGCCCTGTTGCAATTCATGACTGCTGGACTTCCAACTACTGCCGTGCCATCGACGGTTCATTGCGACCACCTCATTTCGGCAAAAGTTGGGGCTCGTATCGACATGGGTGTTGCAATCGACACCAATAAAGAGGTGTATGACTTCTTGCAAAGTGTTTCGGCAAAATATGGCATCGGTTTCTGGGGCCCAGGGAGCGGCATCATCCACCAAGTTGTACTCGAGCACTACGCATTCCCCGGCGGAATGATGATCGGAACTGACAGCCATACTCCGAATGCTGGCGGACTTGGAATGGTCGCAATCGGAGTCGGTGGTGCTGATGCAGTAGATGTGATGACCGGTTTCCCATTCAATGTTCGTTGGCCAAAAGTAATTGGAGTAAAACTCACCGGAAAACTTTCTGGTTGGTCTAGCCCGAAAGATGTCATTCTTGAAGTCGCACGCGTGCTTACCGTCGAAGGCGGCACCGGCGCAATTGTTGAATACTTCGGAGAAGGTGCCGACACCATTTCGGCAACTGGCAAAGCAACTATTTGCAACATGGGTGCCGAAATTGGGGCAACATGTTCAGTGTTTCCATATGACGCAAACATGTCGGCTTACTTGCAAGCCACAGGACGTGCCGACATCGCCAAGGCCGCCGACAATGTTGCAACAAACCTGCGCCCAGACGACGATGCAACATACGACCAAACCATCGTGATCGATTTATCGTCACTCAAGCCGCTCATCAATGGCCCGCACTCTCCAGACCGCGCTCACAAGATCGGCAAAGATATTGGCGCTGCAGCAACAGCAAACGAGTGGCCACTCGAGATCTCGTCGGCACTCATCGGTAGTTGCACCAACTCTTCATACGAAGACATCACACGTGCAGCGTCTGTTGCGCGTCAAGCAAGTGCTCATGGTCTCAAAGCAAAAGTTGAATTGCTCATCACTCCAGGCTCCGAGCAAATTCGTGCGACAATCGAACGAGACGGACTTCTCGCAGACCTTGAAGCGATTGGCGCAACAGTTTTAGCCAACGCGTGTGGTCCGTGCATTGGTCAGTGGGATCGATCAAAGGAAGTAACGGGTAAACCGAACACCATCGTCAACTCGTTCAACCGCAATTTTCCTAAGCGCAACGACGGCTCGGCCAACACACTCAGTTTTGTTACAAGCCCCGACACCGTCATCGCACTCGCACTCGCTGGTCGTCTCGACTTTGATCCAACAACCGACACATTGACCGCACCTGACGGCACACAAGTGAAACTCGAGATTCCTCAAGGCGAAGTATTGCCAAAGGCCGGTTACGACGCAGGCAATGACACGTTCATTGCCCCACCCGCAGACGGCTCAAATGTGCAAGTGAGCGTCAGCCCAACAAGCGATCGACTGCAATTGCTCGAACCATTTGCAAAATGGAACGGCAACGACTTCCTCGGCATGCCGATTCTCATGAAGGCCAAAGGCAAATGCACCACCGACCACATCTCCGCTGCTGGTAAATGGCTCACCTACCGCGGTCACCTGCAGAATATTTGCGGCAACTTATTTGCTGGTGTCGTAAATGCATACAACGATGTTGTTGGTGAAGGCATCGACATGATCGATGGACAAACACGCACCTTCCCAGAAATTGCCCGCCATTACGGCGACAACGAAGTGCAATGGACCGCAATCGGTGATCAGAATTATGGCGAAGGCTCGAGCCGCGAGCACGCCGCAATGGAGCCTCGATATCGCGGTGCTGCAGTGATATTTGCGCGCTCATTTGCTCGCATCGCAGAGACCAACCTCAAGAAGCAAGGCATTGTTCCACTCACATTCGCCGATCCAGCCATGTACGACATGATCGGCGAACTCGACACCATCACAGTGCGAGACATGCCGCCCAAGCCAGACCAACCGGTGCGTTGTTACCTCAATCAACGTGGTGGAGACCAGATCGAGTTTCAGGCACTGCATACATTCAGCAAAGAGCAAGTCGAATGGTTTAAGGCCGGCAGTGCGCTCAATGTGGTGCGTAAAAAGGTTACGAAGGCTGCTGCAAAAACAAAATAACTCAACTACTGTTCGAGCATGGAGAGTCTTGCTCGTCTCGTAGCGATCATTCTTGGAGCTGCGCTTGGTTCAGGAATCATTGCAGTCTTTTTGTGGCGTAAACCACCACACAATGGGATAGTTCGCGCAGTGTTGGTTGTACTGATGTTGCCCGTGATGTGTATTGGAATATTTCTTGCCTCTCTCTCCGTTGGCATTGGAGTGCGCGCTCTAGGAGTCGCAATTTTTATTGCAGCCGTACTTGCAACAAAGTCGATGTTCGCTCGGAAGAATTTGCACTAAACATCAGCCAAGAAATGGGAAAGGCCCCACATCTCTGCGGGGCCTCTCAACCTAAGAATCCTGTGGCGGGGGAGCCACATTTTTGGATTCTGTCGGGCGGGCTCTGGGGGGAGCCCACCGCGATATGTAACTAGTATGCCCTACCCGTGGGTAAGCGCGCAAGGCGAACGACACGATATCCCCTATCTATTTTTAAGATAGGTAGACCCGTAAATTGGCTAGTCTGAGGACAATGGAGATTCGCCACTTAGCCAGCCTGATCGCAATTGCCGACCACGGCTCGTTTTCGGGTGCCGCTCGGGCCCTCGGAACCGTGCAAAGTAACGTCTCCGCCCATATCTCTCGCCTTGAAAAAGACCTGGGAGTCGCCCTGGTCGAGCGAAATGGTGGTGCGCTCACCGAAGAAGGTGTGGTCGTAGTCGAACGCGCTCGTCGAATAATTCACGAATTACAAGACATTGAGGCCGATGTTCATTCAAGCGACACCGAAGTTGAGGGCGAGACACGCCTCGGTTGCATTGGAACCACCGGGCGGTGGCTCATGCCTCGACTTCTTCCAGCACTCAAAAAATCTCACCCCCTCGTGCGCGCCATCATTCACGAAGGCGGCACATCCAGTCTCATACCGCGCGTCTTGAGTGGAGAACTTGATGCCGCGATAGTCCACTTCCCTGTTGATGATCCCGAATTAGTTCTTGAACCATTGTTTTCCGAAGATCTTGTGTTGCTCGTACATGCAAAACACAAATGGGCCACACTTGAAACAATTACGATCGCAGAACTTGTGACCGAACCAATCTTGCTCGCACCACGCAATACTGCGCTTCGAAAAATTATCGATCGTGCGGCAGGCGCACAACGACTTGCCTTTACTGCGCAAGCAGAAATCGACGGAGTGCGACTACTCACTTCACTCGCATTCGAAGGATTTGGGCCAGCAATTGTTCCTGCAACCGCTATTCCTGGATGGCTCAAAGGTGAATTCGTGCGCGTAACTATTCCAGAACTTCCGCGACGAGTGGTTGGATGGGCTTCGCGACGACGACCAATTCCTAACAAATCGACTCGTGCAGCACTTGAAGTCACCAAAAATGTTGTTGCAAAAAGTGGAGATCGCCAGCCTGGAGTAACTACGGCTCTTGTTTCACCCAGTCAAACTTCGTCTACAGTCAAGGCGTGATGGGATTGAACAGCAAAGCATCGATCCCAGTCCAACTGCAACAAGCGGTTAAAGGCGCGGTCAGCGCTGAAGTGCGATTACTCAGCGAATCGCAACGCAACGTTGTTTGGGTTGAAATTGATCCGACAGTCCATTTCGGAGCGCTCTCCGCAGATGCATCTGGCGTCATCGCAAACGCAGCGACGACAGCACTCAATCAACGCTTGCCGCTCGTGTTGTCCATGGCATCATCCGGAGCCGACATTCTTGGAGGAATAGACGCATTATTTGGATGGGGTCAAGCTGCGCGAAGAGTCGCAATGTGTTCCGGCATCGTTCCTATTTTTACCATCGTGACCGGTCCTGCTGTGAGCGGCCCAGCACTACTCATAGGTCTGAGCGACTTTGTGATCATGACCAAGGATTCGTATGCATTTGTATCCGGCCCCACCATGGTCGCCGAATTCACTGGTATCACAATGACCAACGAAGAGCTTGGTGGCACCGATGCTCACTCTCGACAAAGTGGTGTTGCGAGTTTGGTCGTTGCAGATGTAGAGAGTGCACTCATTGCACTCGAACAACTGCTCTCATTTATTCCGGACAATGTAGACAACGTTGCTCCTCATGTTGCAACCAATGACCCTTCAGATCGCCTTACGCCTGAAGCTGGCGCAATTATTCCCGACACTGCAACGGGCAGTTACGACGTGCGTAAAATCATTCGGGCCATCGCCGACGACGCAGACATGCTCGAGGTACGCGAAAGCTGGGCGGCCAATGTCATCACCGCGTTCATCACTATCGATGGTGAATCAGTAGGCGTGGTCGCCAATCAACCAATGGTGCTGGCTGGCACGCTGGATATTCCTGCTTCACAAAAGGCTGCTCGATTTGTTTCGTTCTGTGATGCCTTCAACATTCCCCTGCTCACACTTGTTGACACGCCAGGTTTTTATCCCGGCAAAGACCTGGAATGGCGCGGCATGATTCGACATGGAGGACAACTCGTCTTTGCATATGCTCGTGCGACTGTGCCCCGCGTTTGCGTCATCCTCCGCAAAAGTTATGGAGGCGCCTACATCGTTATGGACTCAAAAGGCATGGGCAACGACTTATGCATGGCTTGGCCAAGTGCGGAACTTGCGGTCATGGGTGCTGGTCAGGCTGCTGCGATCTTGCAACGACGTGCGACACCAGAAGAGCGTGCAGCATTCGAAGCCGACTACACCGAGCGCCTACTCAACCCTTATGTTGCTGCCGAGCGTGGATACATCGACGCAGTCATTAACCCTGCGGAAACACGACGTGAAATTTCGGCTGCATTCACTATGTTGCGCGACAAGCGCGAGCGACTCCCTGCTCGCAAACACGACAACTCGCCCCTGTAGCGAGGCAACCGCTAAACTCGTACGTGGGGACAGGAAGCTCCTCATCAAAATTGAAGGGAATCAAGATGGCTGAAACAATCACCATCATCGATGACCGAACAGGCAAAAAAGTTACTGTTCAAGTCAAAGATGGCGTCTTTGCCTCATCGGCGCTACGTGAACTCGATCCGAATCTTCGGATGTATGACCCAGCCTTTTTGTCGACAGCAGCATGTGCGTCATCCATCACCTATCTAGATGGTGAAGCAGGAATTCTGCGCTATCGCGGTTACCCAATCGAACAGCTTGCCGAAAAATCAACCTTCCTTGAAGTCGCTTACCTCCTACTCAAAGGCGAGCTTCCAACAAGCCAGGAATTAGAAGCCTGGAATTTCGAAGTCACTCATCACACGATGATTCACGAAAACATGCGCAAGCGCTTTGTTGACGGCTTCCATTACGACGCACACCCAATGGGCATGTTTATTTCCGCTATCGCAGCTCTTGGAACCTTTTATGACGATTCCAAAAATATCTTCGACGAGGAAGTACTGAATAAGCAGATCCGCCGGCTAGTCGCCAAAGTTCCAACCATCGCAGCAATGACTTACCGTTTCTCGTCTGGATTGCCATTCGTGTTGCCAAACAACTCGATGTCATACGCACAGAACTTTCTCAACATGATGTACCGCATCGGCGATGACTACACAGTGCATCCAGCACTTGCTCGCGCAATGGATGTGTTGTTTATTTTGCACGCAGATCATGAACAAAACTGTGGCACGACCACGATGCGAGTAGTTGCGTCATCACATGCCGATCCGTATTCGGCGACTGCAGCAGCTGCGGCAGCGCTGTCTGGCCCACTCCACGGTGGTGCTAACGAAGCAGTGATTCGCATGCTCACAGAAATCGGCGACATTAAGAATGTTCCTGCATTCGTCGAAAGCGTTAAGGCTGGCGAAGGCAAGCTCATGGGCTTTGGTCATCGCGTGTATAAGAACTACGACCCGAGGGCGAAGATAGTCAGAAGAGTGGCAGAAGACGTCTTTTCAGTGTGCGGCCGAGAGGAACTCATCGACATCGCAATGGCCCTGGAGAAAATCGCCCTGAGCG
>CAINTF010000138.1 GCA_903853285.1 uncultured Acidimicrobium sp.
CGAAATGGTGCAAGGTAATCGCGGAGACCGCCAAAAGGGCTGCATCGTCGGCCTGCACTATCACTTGCACCAAAGCGATTATTGGTACGTGCCATACGGTTCGTGCAGAGTCGTATTGCATGACTTGCGCACGGGTTCGCCGACGGATGGCGCAACTCAAGTTGTTGACTTAGGTGCGAAAGCTGACGGCACGCATGACCACCGCGGCATATTTATCCCACCAGGCGTTGCTCATGGATTTGCATCACTCAGCGACATGACCATCACCTATTTGGTCGATAGCTATTACAACCCAACTGACGAGCGTGGACTTGCGTGGAACGACCCAGGTGTTAAAGCCGACTGGGGTATTGCAGACCCGATCCTGTCAAAGCGTGATCAAGAAAACCCACAGCGTGGTCAGATCGACAAACAGTTTCAGCCACACTTTGGTCTGCGCACCTGAGGTAACGGCATGAAGATTTTTGTAACTGGTGCAGCCGGATTCATCGGCTCAAACTATGTACGTTGGGTGCTTGCCAACACCGATCACTCGGTAACGGTGTATGACTCACTCACGTATGCGGGCAACATGTCGACGCTTAAAGACGTAGACGACAACCCAAGGTATTCATTTGTAAAAGGCAACATTTGTCAGCCGGGCGACGTGATGGCTGCGATGAAGGGCCATGACTCTGTCGTGCACTTTGCCGCGGAGAGCCATGTTGATCGTTCGATCGTAGGTAGCGAAGACTTCATTCTCACAAACTGCTTCGGCACGAATGTGATCATGGATGCCGCGCGACAACTTGAAGTCTCGCGCGTCGTACACATCGGCACTGACGAGGTGTACGGCTCGGTCGAAGTTGGGTCGTCGAAAGAAACGGATCCGCTCGAGCCACGCTCACCATATTCCGCATCCAAAGCTGGATCGGACTTGATTGCACTCAGCTATCACGCGACGCACGGTGTGCCTGTGGTGGTTACTCGTTGCACGAACAACTTTGGTCCGTATCAGTATCCAGAAAAAGCGATTCCGTTGTTTACTACCAACTTGCTCGACGGCAAAAAGATTCCTCTATACGGCGATGGACTCAATGAGCGCGATTGGCTGTATGTAGACGACCACTGCACCGGCGTGCATTTGGTATTGGAAAAGGGCAATGTTGGAGAGATCTACAACATTGGTGCTGGCAATGAAACGCCAAACCGAGTGCTGGTAGACAAGTTGCTTGCATTGCTGGGCAAAGATGATTCGAGCGTCAACTATGTTGCCGACCGCCTTGGTCACGACCGCAGGTACTCGGTAGACATTGCCAAGATCACCGCGCTCGGTTGGAAACGTGCGCGTTCGCTAGATGAAGCGCTTGAGCAAACAGTTGCGTGGTATCGCGACAACCGCTGGTGGTGGGAGCCCCTCAAGGCAAACAAGTAATGCAAGGTCTCCGGTAATGAAAGTTTTGATCACGGGGGCCAATGGGCAACTTGGTCACGAACTGGTGCGAGCATCTATTGCATCTGGCCACGAAGTAGTTGCCACTTCGCACCAGACTCTCGACATCACTGACGAGTCTGCGGTTGAATTAGCGATTCGCACGGCTCGACCCGATGTTGTGATTCATGCTGCTGCATGGACAGCCGTTGATGCATGTGAGAGTGACCCTGAAAAAGCACTGCTCGTCAATGGCACTGCCACGAAATACGTTGCCGATGCCGCACACGCCGTCGGTGCGCACGTCGTGTATATCTCTACCGACTATGTGTTCGACGGAAACAAAAAATCGCCATATGAAGAAGACGACGCGCCAAACCCGCAAAGTGTGTATGGGGCGAGCAAGCTGGCAGGAGAGCGAGCACTTGGGGCAACCGATGCGATTGTGCGCATTGCATGGGTGTGTGGTTTTTATGGCGCCAACATGGTCAAGACGATCTTGCGACTAGCAGAGCAACCACAACTGAAATTTGTTGATGACCAAATTGGCAACCCAACATTTGCTGATGATGCAGCGGCGATGATCGTGCGTTTGGCGGCCGAAAAGCGATCAGGTACTTGGCACGTCACCAACCAAGGTGATGTGAGTTGGTATGAGTTCGCTCGCGAGGTTCTCATTGCTGGCGGATTTGACCCAGACAAAGTCGCTCCGATCAAAACTCACGAGTTGCAGCCGCCGCGCCCAGCCAAGCGCCCACATAATTCGGTGCTGAACAACGGAAGTTTGAAGAATGCAAGAATCGATTTATTGCCCGACTTTCGCATTCCACTGAAGCGGTTGGTGTCACAGCTTCAACAGAACGAGCGAGGGTAGGGTTGTTCTCATGAATCAAGAGCAACTCCTGATCGAACTCGAGCCCGTTGCGGCCAAGTTGTACGAGCGCCATCAAGGCGTTGCTAAAGAGTGGTTTCCGCACGAGATGGTGCCATATAGCCGCGGCAAAGATTTTGAACCTGGCAAGCAGTGGGTGCCGGAAGACGCAGATTTTGGTGGTGGTGACACCGAGATCGATGAAGCAGTGCGCGCAGCACTATTTGTCAACTTGCTGACCGAAGATAATTTGCCGTACTACTTTCGCGATATTGACCGCTTGTTTGGCAGCGACACCGCATTTGGGGAGTGGGCTCGCAACTGGACTGCAGAAGAAGGTCGCCACTCGATCGTGATGCGCGATTACTTCACCGTCACTCGCGCGGTTGACCCAATCGCTCTTGAGCGTGCGCGCATGATTCAGGTACGCGGTGGTCAGGTGCCAACGCCACATGATGCGTTTGAAGCACTGGCGTATGTGAGCATGCAAGAATTGGCTACACGTATTTCACATCGCAACACTGGCAAGTTGATGAAGGACGAATTGGGTACCGCGATTATGTCGCGCGTAGGCAATGACGAAAACTTGCACTACTTGTTTTATCGTGACTTGACTGCTGCAGCCCTTGAAGTTGATCCGTCGTCAACCGTGATTGGCATCGAGCGTGCAGTGCGCACATTTTCGATGCCAGGTCTCGGTATTCCTGACTTTGATCGTTTGTCAAAAGAAATCGCCAAGGCTGGCATCTATGACCTACAGATTCATCACGACCAGATTCTTGAGCCAGTAATAATGCGCCACTGGAAACTCGAAAGCGTCACTGGTTTGAGCGATGAAGCAGAAGAGGCTCGCGACTCGTTGTTTAAGCGCATGTCACGCATTGCCAAAGTAGGCAAGCGCATGGCCTCGGGCCACGCAACTGTTTAGCCAG
>CAINTF010000139.1 GCA_903853285.1 uncultured Acidimicrobium sp.
GAAAACTATTTGCACTATCGCTGTGTTGACGTGTCAAGCATCAAAGAACTTTCTAAGCGCTGGTATCCAAAAGTTGGTATTGATCGACCAGGTAAAGGTGGATCGCACCGCGCGATGGACGACATCAAGGAAAGCGTGCGCGAGTTGCAGTTCTATCGTGACAAATTGTTTGTTACCGAAGTCGTAAACAAAAATAGTCAGGCCTAAGTACAAACGTGAGCGAAAAGGTCTACACCAAACAAGAACAAGTGCCTGCAACTACAGAGATTATGGAAGTTGCTCCAAACATTTTGCGCACTCAACTCCCTATCGATATGCCGGGCCTTGGCCACGTCAATATGTACGTACTTGAAGACTCGCGCGGAGTTGCCGTTGTCGACCCAGGTCTGCCTGGCAAAGCAACATGGCGCGCAATCAATAACCGACTCGCCGAAATCGGTGTGCCACTCAAGCGAGTGCACTCCATCATTGTGACGCACAGTCACCCAGACCACTTCGGTGGTGCTGGCCGACTTCGCGCAGAAACTGGTGCCGACATCATTACGCACGAAAGTTTTCGGATGTTTTTTGATCCCACCGAACCAGACGACGTCGATGTCGAGACTGCCGCTACTCCGCATGTTCCATTTGGTGACACACCATGGGGTGGGCCTGGCCATTCACTACCTTGGCGGCGCAAGATGTATTACAAAGGCTCAAGCCGATTCCCCACTCTGTTTCGTGCGCCAAAACCAACGATCAGACTTGCCGAAGGTGGGCGCATTTCACTCGCAGGGCGCGAGTGGATGGCCATTCACACGCCTGGGCATACCGAAGATCATCTCTGCTTGTTTGACCCAGAAGCAGGCGTGATGTTGTGCGGAGACCATGTCTTGCCAACAATTACCCCACACATCTCTGGCATGACCAAAAATGCAGACCCTCTCAAAGGTTTTTTTGATTCGCTCGACAAAGTCGGTGCATTCGGCTCGCAAGTAAAAGTTTCATTGCCTGCACACGGTATGCCTTTTGCAAATCTTGCACTTCGTTGCGACCAAATCAAGGAACACCATATGGGTCGACTTGAGAAGTTGCGAGTGGTTGCAAGCGAGCTCGACAAACCTCTTACAGTGACTGAATATTCGGGACACCTGTTTTCACCTCGCGCACAAGGCACGATGGCCGATAGCGAAACTTACGCACATCTTGAACACTTGCGCATTGCTGGGGAGTTTGATTACACAGTTCGTGAAGGAATTCGCGAATACATTCGCGCTAACTAGCAAGCAATTTTGCTACAGCGAAACAAGTTGCGTTACAGCAGCAACTCGATTGTCGCTTAACACGTGGCGCAACACCACACGATCACCTAAATCTTGCGTCACAATGCGCACTTCGTCACCTGGATCAACTGCCAAGTGATGCTCGACAGTTGCATGCAACGGTGCGCGCCGAGCATCGCTGTGAGTAGACAAGTACTCTTCAAGCGCAATCCAATACGACGCGTTGTTCATGTGACCAACCGCATCCATGTCGGCAAATCGCACTGGCCATGCTTCGCTTGTCGCACCCGGTGCATCAAGGGGTGGCAGTGACCGACCGACCATCAAGTTGGCACGAATTTTCCGACCAGCGCTTGCTTCGTCAATCATCTGCAAAAAATCTTCGGGCAACGGTGTGGGTTTCATTGTTTGCATGTCAACA
>CAINTF010000140.1 GCA_903853285.1 uncultured Acidimicrobium sp.
AAGAAGAGTTCGGTATTGAAGTACCTGAATCCGACCTCGAAGGTGTCGACACAATTGGCAAAGCCTTCGATCTCGTCACTTCAAAAGTCAAGTAAGCGCTTCGAGCGCAATCAGTTATGCAAGGTGCCGGCCATCGGGTAGCCATTACGGGATATGGGGTCGTGGCCCCATGCGGTATTGGTAAGGAACTTTTTTGGCAAGGACTTCTTGGCCCGGGATTTACTGGAGCCAACTCGATTGAGTTTAAGGAATGGGATCCGTCTCCTTATTTCGAAAACTCCAAAGAATCTCGTCGCGCAGACCGTTGCGAGCAGTTTGCTTTAGCGGCGGCTGGCGAAGCAATGACGCAAGCCGGTGAGCTCCCCTATAACCGCGAACGCATCGGCACAATATTGGGTACTGGCATTGGCGGGTTGCGCACACTTGAAGGTCAAGTGGAAGTGCGCATGGAAAAAGGTGAGCGCCGAGTATCTCCATTTCTTGTTCCGATGATGATGTCCAATGCTTCTGGTGCAGCAATTTCAATGCGTTACGGCTTGCAGGGCCCAACAGAAACGGTTTGTACAGCATGTGCGGCATCTACACATGCCATCGGCAATGCTGCTCGCCTCATTGCATGGGGTCGTTGCGATGCGGTTGTCACTGGTGGCACCGAGTCAGCGGCAACAGTTACTGCACTAGCAGGATTTACCAACATGACTGCCCTCTCATCGACATTCGTCACGAAGCCATTCGACGAAACGCGAGATGGTTTTATTCAGGGCGAAGGCGCAGCAATTTTCGTCCTCGAACGACTCGATCTCGCAGTTGCACGAGGTGCCACAATTCTTGGCGAGATAGTCGGTGCCGCCAGTAACGCAGATGCGTATCACATCACCGCACCGTCACCTGGTGGCGTTGGCGCAACACGTTGCATGCAACTGGCCCTCGAAGACGCAGGCCTTCAGCCAAGCGACATCAAGCAGATCAATGCTCACGGTACGAGCACTCCGCTCAACGACAAAGCTGAGTCACAAGCCATCGCAGCAGTATTTGGCAACGATGGCCCTCCAGTTGTTTCAATCAAAGGCGTAACTGGTCACCCACTCGGCGCTGCAGGAGCACTCGAGTTGGCAGCGGTGATGTTGTCGTTTGAGAAGAAACTGATTCCACCAACTCGCGGCACAACAGTTGTTGACCCAGAGATGTCGATCGATGTTGTTCTTGGAGAGCCACGCCCATGGCAACCCGGCCCAACCATTTCGAATAACTTCGGATTCGGTGGACACAACGGTTCAGTTATCGTCTCGCCTTACGCTGGCTAAGCGTCGCGTTAATTAAGCGTCACGTTTACCGTTGACTAAGCGTCACGTTTACCGTTGACTAAGCGTCAACCACCACAAACAGCAACTCGCATTCACACGCAATCTCGCCGTTGACACGAGCAACTCCAGCACCTTTTCCAGCGCGCGCAGACATACGACCGATAGTGGCTGACAATTCCAACGTGTCACCGGGAATAACTTGTCTCCTAAACCGCGCACCATCTAAGCCACCAAAAAGTGGAAGTTTGCCTGCAAATTTTGGGTCACTCACAATTGCCAACGCTCCAGTTTGAGCAATTGCTTCGCACATCAACACACCGGGCAACGTTGGTCGGCCGGGAAAATGTCCCTCAAAGAATGCTTCGTTTCCCGTGAGCTTCCAAATAGCGGATGCAGAAATTCCAGGGGTTAATTCGGTGATCGCATCGACAAATAGAAATGGTGCACGATGAGGTAGTAACGAAGTTGGATCTGGAAACGATGACATTCTGTGATTCCTTACTTCTTCAGCGACTCGAGCAATCGAAGCGGAGTGTCCTTGGGTGAGATTTTGTACCACGCATGAACGATTTCGCCTTTGCCATTGATCAAAAATGCTGAACGCTCAATCCCCATGTACTCACGACCGTACATTGATTTCTTCTTCCAAACCTTGTATTTCTTTGCAACAGCATGAGTCTCGTCTGCCAGCAAGGTGAAACCGAGAGAGTATTTCTCGTCAAATTTCAATAATTTCGCTGGTTTGTCCGGGCTAATGCCCACGATCACGGTTTTACCAATCTGGTCTGCGATATCACGCAAACCACAGGATTGCTGCGTGCAGCCAGGCGTGTCGGCCTTGGGATAAAAATACACGAGAACAGTGCGTCTAGACAGTTTCTTGAGTGAAAACTTCTTTTCATGCTGATCCAACAATTCAATCTCGGGTGCTACAGCACCTTCTTTTAACATTGGTCAACTGCTTTTCGAACTTCGGCGATGTAGTCACCGACCGCATCCGCGTCTTCTTCGATCAAACGTCGCATGACTGAAGCACCTTGCACAACACCATCGGCAATCGAGCAAGCTTCGGCTGCCTGTTGAGCATTGGAAACACCTACGCCTATCAACACAGGCTTATCCGTAATTGCCTTCAATCGCTTGGCCAACGTGAGCGCGCTTGATGCGAGCGTGTCTCGCTCGCCTGTCACGCCCAGCAATCCAACTGCATACACAAAACCTCTGCAACGCTCGATAATTCGTGGCAATCGTTCATCAGGCGCAGTTGGCGCCGCGAGCATGACGGTTTCAATTCCGCTTACATCTGCCGCAGCACACCACAAACCAGACTCTTCGAGGGGAAGATCTGGAACAATCGCTGCACAAACACCTGCTTCTCGCAATGAATGAGCAAATCTTTCATGCCCCGCATGATGAACTGTGTTGTAGTAACACATCACCGCAAGAGGAATACCCACATCAACCGATCGCAACTCATGCAAAATCGATAATGGCGTTGCACCTGCGCGAAGCGCCAACTCGGATGCGTGCTGAATAGTTGGACCATCCATTACGGGATCAGAAAACGGAATACCAATTTCTATTGCGTCCGCACCGTTTGCTGCTGCAGCACGAATTGCATCGATCCACCCTTTGAATCCTCCGGTTATATAAGGAACTACAAGCTTGTGTCCTTCGCTTCGCTTCTTGCGCAAATATGTCTCAAGTGTGCCGATATCTGTCGACATCAAATTTGTCCATCCAGGATTTCCATCATTTGTGCAACATCCTTGTCACCTCGACCGGACAGGTTCATCAAAATAGTCTGACCTTGCATCTTCGGCGCTTCACGGATAATCCAAGCCATTGGATGAGCGCACTCGAGCGCAGGAATGATTCCTTCACTACGCGACATCACCTGAAATGCACTGATCACTTCTTGATCGTTGACACTTGGATATTCTGCGCGACCGATGGAAGAGAGAAACGAGTGCTCGGGACCAACACCTGGGTAGTCGAGTCCTGCTGAAATCGATTGAGCCTCTTGTACCTGACCATGCTCGTCTTGCATGAGGTAACTGCGCATGCCGTGAACAACTCCTGGCATTCCCTTCCCTACCGCTGCGCCACCTGCAGGCTCAACACCAATCAGTCTTGCCTTGGTATCAATGAATCCAGAAAAGATTCCGATCGCGTTAGAACCACCACCCACACACGCAACGACAACATCAGGGTCCTTGCCGTTGAGCAATGTATGACACTGCTCGCTTGCCTCCTGGCCGATCACACTTTGAAATGTGCGCACCATCCATGGATACGGATGTGGTCCCATCACCGACCCAATTGCGTAATACGTGTCTTCGACAGTTGCTACCCAATCACGCATTGCCTCGTTGACAGCATCCTTGAGTGTGCGGCTACCCGAAACGGCCGGTACAACCTCAGCACCCAGCAGCTTCATGCGAAAAACGTTCAATGCTTGTCGCTGTACATCAACTTCCCCCATGTACACCTTGCAACTTAAGCCAAGCAGTGCTGCTGCAGTCGCAGATGCAACACCGTGTTGACCTGCCCCTGTTTCGGCAACGATGCGCTTTTTACCCATGCGCTTTGCCAACAAGACCTGACCAAGCACACTATTAATTTTGTGCGATCCAGTGTGATTCAAGTCTTCGCGCTTCAGAAGAAGGCGAATACCAAGTTGCTTGCCAAGATTGTGACATTCGGTCAAAATTGATGGTCGTCCTGCATAGTCCCGCAATAGATCATCGAGTTCTTTTCGAAATGCAGGATCGGCCCATGCATCACGAAATGCTGCTTCCAATTCTTGACACGCTGGAACCAGAGTTTCAGGCACGAAGCGCCCACCAAACTCACCAAAGCGACCATCGAGACTGGGATCCTGCAGCATTACCCAAATCTACTAGTCGATGTCTCCAATTTCTCTGGCTGCAGCACGAGCATTCGCAATGAACTGTCGCATTTTTACAGGGTCTTTGAGACCGTGACTTTTTTCAACGCCACTTGACACATCTACCCCCCACGGTCGCACTCGATCAATGCCCTCAGCAACATTCCCCGGATGTAATCCACCAGAAAGAATGAGCCGAAGCCCGAGTGGAATTTCGTTCATCAAACCCCAATCAAAAACCTCTCCAGATCCTGGATTAAGACCATCGATCAACACTGCATCACACGCAAAAGCGTCAGCACGCTTTGCATCCGGAGATCCCGCGACGAGAGCCTTGATTGAAAACCGCACTCCTGCAGAAACATCAGCCGAAACACCAACTGATTCGTGTCCATGCATCTGTGCTCCCTGGAGATGCGCCTCTTGCATGATGTCGAGAATGCGCTTTGGCAATTCGTCTCGAAAAACACCCACTGTCACAATTTCTGGTGGCAAACGACGCACGATTTCACGAACCTTGCTCGGAGCGACCTGCCGAGGCGAGGGAGCGAACACGAAACCTAAGGCGTCAGCCCCAAGCGCAACTGCGAGTAATGCATCCTGCTCGTTGGTGATTCCACAAATTTTGATGAACACAGCAAATAACGCTAGTTCTTAGCGATTGCTACGCGCAGTGATGCAATTACGGTTGCTGGATCGTTGTTGACAACCAGGCTTTCACCAACCAAAACCGCGTCATAGCCGGCATTGCGTAACGACTGCGCATCATTGAAATCTCGGACGCCAGATTCTGCGACCCTCACAATCTCGCTCGGAATTTCTGCTGCCATCCGAACAGCTCTTTCATGGTCAACCTGGAATGTCACAAGATCTCGTTGGTTAACTCCGATCATCTTTGCACCTGCCAACAATGCCCTCTCAACTTCTCCCTCATCATGAGTTTCCACTAATACATCGAGGCCTATCTCGGTGGCCAACTGATGGAACCCGACCAACTCCGCTTGTGTGAGAGCAGCAGCAATGAGCAACACGCAATCTGCACCCATGATGCGCGCGTCACACACATCCAATTCGCTGACCGTGAAGTCTTTTCGCAAAACAGGTAGTGCAGTGGCAGCTCGAGCCTG
>CAINTF010000141.1 GCA_903853285.1 uncultured Acidimicrobium sp.
CCAACGTGATCGAGCAGTGCCGCAGCGTCTTGTGCGTAATCAGCCATACTGTATGGCCCATCTGGCACCGAAGTTTTGCCAAGACCACGCTGATCGTGCACAAGCACCTGAAATGTCCTCCCAAATGCATTGATGAGTAATTGTGAACCTTCGATTGAGCCTCCAGAGCCATTGAAAAACAAAACTCGTGGGCCACTTCCAAAGATCTCATAATTGATTGACAGAGATTGCTTCTCGAAGATTGGCATCGTTTTTTACTCCACTAACTATTTCGTTGGCTGAAATTCGTTAAAACGTGTTTTGCCGTCAATGCGTGTGACGCCATAGGCGGCTATCAAACAACATGTGCCAGAAATTATAAATGCGGGTTTATAACTGCCAGTGACGTCACGCAAATATCCTGCACCGAATGCCGCAACTGCTGCACCAACTTGATGGCCTGCAAACACCCACCCATAAACAAGAGGGCCACGTTGAGGACCAAAGCGTTGCGCGCATAGCGCAACAGTTGGTGGAACTGTGGCGACCCAGTCAAGGCCGTAGAACATCATGAAGCCAAGCAAGCCCCAACCCTTCATGTTGAGCATCGGGTCAAGTACGAGAAGACTGAGGCCACGAAGTAGGTAGTAGACGAGCAAGAGTTTCGTTGGGTCCGAGCGATCGGTAAGCCATCCAGAAAAGACTGTTCCAATGACATCGAAGCCACCGATGAGCGCAAGATATCCAGCAGCAACTGATGCTGTGAGTAGGTGATCGTGTGCTGCGGAAATGAAGTGGGTTTGGATCAGGCCGTTTGTTGAAAAACCGCAGACAAAAAAAGAACCCCACAACAACCAAAACGTGCCATCAGATTTTGCGTCACGAAATGCATTGAGTGCTGAGCGAATTGGATTCTCGAGGGGAGTGGCAAAGACAAAGTCTTCTGAGGCACCGTAAGGCAGTAACCCAATGTCGGCAGGAGAGTTGCGAAGGAAGAGGAACACAACAGGAATTACTGAAAGTGCGCAGAGCGCAATCACAATGCCAACCCAGCGCCAACCAGAGTGCTCGGCGATGCGGCTGAGAAGCGGCAAGAAGACAAGCTGACCGCTCGCAGAAGCGGCAGTAAGAGCCCCCGTTACGAGCCCGCGGCGCTTCACAAACCACCTCGAGGCAACTGTTGAGGCAAATACAGTGGCCATGCAACCAGACCCCACACCAACCACGCCACCCCACAAGATGTAGAGATGCCAAGGCTGCGTCATCTGTGTTGTGGCGAGCGCGCCGGTTGAAATAATTGCAAGCGCGGTCATGGTCACTTTGCGTAGTCCGTAACGCAATTGCAGGGCAGCCGCAAATGGTCCGATGAAACCAAAGAGCAATACGTTGATGCTCACAGCAGTAGCAACGGTTGCTCGGCTCCACCCAAATTCTTTGCCGAGTGGGTCAATCAAGATTCCTGGGGTCGAACGGAAGCCAGCAGCGCCAAGAAGCGTGATGAATGCAACAACGAAAATGACCCATGCATAGTGGGCTCGACGTATCTGTTGCAACATCGGCATTTACCGTAGCCCAGTAGACACTCGGCTCGCCCGAGATTTAGTGAAGAGATTAGGGTGAACAGCATGCCATTGGAGCACATAGATGTAGTCGTAGTCGGCGCTGGACTTACTGGTGTCAGTGCTGGTTACCACTTGCAAACGATGAGTCCAGATCGCAGTTATGTGATTCTTGAAGGTCGTGACAGTTTGGGCGGCACATGGGATTTATTTCGCTATCCGGGCGTGAGGTCGGACAGCGACATGCACACACTCGGCTACAGCTTCAAACCGTGGACCGCGGCCAAATCGATTGCTGACGGGCCTTCAATTCTGCAATATGTGCGCGAGACCACAACCGAGTACGGGATCGACAAGCGCATCCGTTTTAAACACCTCGTGACAAAAGCTGAATGGTCAAGTGACGATGCACGTTGGACTGTGACTGCAACGCGTAAAGACACTGACGAGACCGTGCAGATGACCTGCAACTATTTGTTTATGTGTTCGGGTTACTACAGCTACAAGGGTGGATACACACCTGAATTTGCTGGCATTGATCGGTTCAAGGGCGAGATCGTGCATCCACAAAAGTGGCCAGAAGATTTGGACTACGCGGGCAAGCGCGTGATCGTCATCGGGTCGGGGGCAACTGCAATGACATTGGTGCCAGCTATGGCACAGACCGCTGAGCACATTACGTTGTTGCAAAGGTCGCCAACATATGTTGTGTCACGACCAGACTCTGACCCTTTTGCAAATCGTTTGCGTAAGTTTCTGCCAGCAAAAATGGCGTACAGCGCCACCAGGCTGAAGAACACCACGATGCAACAGATCGTGTACAAGCGCACACGCACCAAGCCTGAAGAAGTCAAGCAATTGCTACTGGGTGGAGTTCGAGCTGAGCTCGGGCCCGACTATGACGTCGAGAAACACTTCACGCCGAAGTACAACCCATGGGATCAACGCTTGTGCTTGGTGCCTAACGGAGACTTGTTTGCATCGATCCGTTCAGGCAAAGCAACTGTGGTTACCGAAACGATTGCTGGGTTTACCGAAACTGGCATCACACTGACATCTGGCGAGACTCTTGAAGCCGACATTATTGTGACCGCAACTGGACTCAACCTCGTCACTCTGGGAGAGATGGACTTTGTTGTCGATGGCAAGCCAGTTGATTTTGCAAAGACTTGGTCATACAAAGGCTTTGGATACTCGGGAGTGCCCAACTTGGGTTCCGTCTTTGGGTATATCAATGCATCGTGGACGCTACGCGCTGATCTGATTTGCACGTACGTGTGTCGCTTGCTCAATCACATGGACAAGACCGGCAACGAGATCTGTACCCCGGAATTGCGCGAAAGCGACAAGGACATGCCAGAGCGTCCATGGATTGACAGCTTTACCTCTGGATACATGGAACGGTCTATGCACAAGTTCCCTCGTCAGAGTGATCGTGAGCCATGGATTAATCCACAAAACTTCAAACGTGACAAGAAGATGTTCCGCAAATCGCCACTTGAAGACGGCGCAATGCGCTTTTCCAAGTCCCGTGCACGCGTCTGATCGAAAAAGTCGACGAGTTTTTCTGCAATGACAATTGACAAAATTCGTAGCCTCATTCGCACTATCCCAGACGTGCCATCGCCTGGCATTATGTTTCGCGATATCACGCCACTTTTGGCTGACTCGGGTGGTTTTGAATTAGCAATTTCGTCGCTCGCAGCGTTTTGTGCTGGAGCGAAACCAAACAAAGTGGTTGGTGTCGAGGCTCGTGGGTTTATCTTTGCCGCACCAGTAGCAGTTCGCATTGGCGCAGGTTTTGTGCCGGTGCGCAAACCAGGAAAGTTGCCATGGACTGTGGTCAGCGAGTCGTACACGCTTGAGTACGGAACGGACACCCTAGAGATTCATGCCGACGCGGTGGGCGAGGGTGACTCTGTGGTCATCGTCGACGACGTGTTGGCAACCGGTGGTACAGCAGCAGCCACCATTCGTTTGATTGAGAGCCTTGGCGCAAAAGTTGCGGGGTTGGTGTTTTTAATTGAATTGCCAGTGCTCGGTGGCCGCAGTTTGATTGACGGTTACGAAATCAATTCAATGCTGATTTTCTAGTTTGGCTTACCTGGAATGCGATGGGCGATTGCCTGCACCACGGCTGCTACTCCAGAGTGTCCAGCGCCTTCGACTACATTGCGATTGATCTCAATGAGATGATCAAATACGAGGCCAGTAAGTTCGGTGCGCAAAATGTCTGCGGTGAGCAGCATGTCGGGATCATTTGGGCCGCCGGTGCCAAGTGGGATCTGATCGGGTCTGTAGGCCTCGAGGATGAAAGTGCCTCCTGGGCGAAGCCCGTTGACAACGCGCTGATGAAGTGAGCGACGAAGCGCGGAAGGCGTGTGTGCAAAGATTGAAACAATTAGGTCAAACGAATGTGATTCAATCGCGAAGTCTGCAAGATCGCCGACTTGTGCGTTCACGGTGACGCCTTGTGATGCAGCGAATTGCAGAGTCTTGGCAACGCCGATGTCTGAAAGATCAACGGAATATACATCAAATCCTTGTTTTGCTAACCACACCGAATTGCGGCCTTCGCCTTCGGCTAAGCACAGCGTTCGACCTCGACTGAGTGGTGTGGCCGCCTCAACCAAAAAATCATTGGGTTTGGTGCCATAGAAAAAATCTTCTGACGCGTAACGCTCATCCCACTTCGGGTTGTTTGAAAATTGAGGCATATGATTACGCCAACTTTAAAAAGAGTTTTTCAACTTCTTCAAGTGTAAAACCTTCATTGCCAGCCTTCATTGGGTCGGCTAGACATCGCTGCATGCCCACCGACAAAATCTTGAACCCTACTTGGTCGAGTGCTGTGGATGCGGCCGAAACTTGGGCGATCACTTCTCGACATTCACGTCCGTCGGTGATCATCTTCTGTACGGCACGCACTTGGCCTTCCACGCGCGCAAGGCGTCGCAAGAGGGCAACTTGGGTGTCTGTGTCTAGGTTCATAGCGTCATTCTATACATACCCCTGTGGGTATGTATAAAATGTATTCATGATCTTCGAACAGTTCTATTTGGAGTGTTTGTCTCAAGCGTCGTACCTGGTGGGTGACGAAAAAACTGGCCGCGCAGTCGTGATTGACCCGCGCCGAGATGTGCAACAATATCTCGATTCAGCCCGTGAACATGGTTTGTCGATCGAGCTTGTTCTTGAGACACACTTTCACGCCGACTTTCTGTCGGGTCACCTTGAGATTGCGAAAGCCACTGGAGCGAAGATTGGCTACGGTTCAATAGCAAGCCCAAAGTTTGAGACCAAACTCTTTGCTGATGGAGAGCGCTACAGCCTCGGCGATGTAACGCTAGAGATACGGCACACTCCGGGTCATACTCCAGAGTCGATTTCTATTGTTGTGTACGAGCATGCAAGTGACACAAACCCTTATGGCGTTCTCACTGGTGACACCCTCTTTATCGGCGATGTAGGTAGGCCAGACCTGCTTGTATCAATCGGCAAGACATCTAACGAAATGGGGCACTTACTTTTTGCTTCGCTACGAGACAAGCTGTTGACGTTGCCAGACAGTACACGCGTATTTCCTGCGCATGGCGCTGGATCGGCTTGTGGAAAGAACTTATCAACTGAAACTATGTCGACAATAGGTGAGCAGCGACAAACGAACTATGCGTTGCAATTCACAAATATTGATCACTTTATTGACGTCGTTACAGAAGGTCAGCCACCAGCACCTGGTTATTTTATTTACGATGCAACTCTCAATAGTCAAGATCGTCCCGTCCTTGATGAACTCGAATTGCCCACTCAATTGAGCATTGATGAAGCGATCAAACTTTCCTGCA
>CAINTF010000142.1 GCA_903853285.1 uncultured Acidimicrobium sp.
ACATGTGCACGATGTACAACGGCACGTTGCCTGCAACTTTTGACAACACGATTGCACGATTGGTTGCTTCACCTTCGAGCAAGCTCGGGCGGCTGTAGCTGTGATATTTCGGATCGGTCTCACCACGTGCGATGTGCTGTTGCACCAACACGTCGATTGCGATGCCGTTTTCGGCATGCATCATGATGGTTGAACCGTTGTTGCTGGCCTGCTGCATTGCGCGCAAGATTTGGCCGTCATCCGAATAAAACACGCCTGGGTAAGCCATAAATAGCTTGAATGAGGTGATTCCTTCGTTCTTTACTAGGTAATCCATGTCGGCAAGTGCCTGCTCGTCGATGCCACCGATGATCTGGTGAAACGCGTAGTCGATTGAGCAATTGCCTGCGGCCTTTTTGTGCCACGTAGCGAGCGACTCTTGAACGTTTTCTCCGTAGCGCTGCACAGCAAAGTCGACAATGGTTGTAACGCCACCCCATGCTGCTGCAGTTGTGCCTGTTTCAAATGTGTCGCTTGCGTTGGTGCCGCCAAATGGCAACTCCATGTGCGTGTGCACATCAATTCCACCAGGAACAACAAACTTGCCAGTTGCATCAATCACTTTGTCGGCAGTGATGTTGAGCGAGTCAGACTTGCCGCGCTCGAGCAATGCCAAAATCGTTTCGCCTTCAATCAACACATCAACTTCATGTCGACCGGTTGGGCTTACAACTGTTCCGTTTTTGATAAGTGTGCGTGCCATCATCTCCCCCTAGTAACTCGCAGTGATTTAACGTTCTGAAATTTCGTGGTATGCGTCTGGACGACGATCGCGGTAGAACGGCCAACGATCGCGCACCATGCGGATCTTGTCCATGTCGAGTTCGCGCACGATGAGCTCGTGCTTGAATGCGTCGCCAACTTCACCGACAAACTTGCCTTCTGGGTCTACGAAGTAACTCTGTCCGTAGAAGTCGTCGGTGCCGTACTCTGCTTCGATACCAACGCGGTTGATCGCGCCGATGTAATACATGTTTGCAACAGCCGAAGCTGGTTGCTCGAGGCGCCAGATGTATTCCGACAATCCGCGGCTTGTTGCCGATGGGTTGAACACAATTTCTGCACCGTTGAGTCCGAGTGCGCGCCAGCCTTCTGGGAAGTGGCGGTCGTAACAGATGTACACGCCAACTTTTCCAACTGCTGTGTCAAAGACTGGATAACCGCCGGTACCAGGTGTGAAGTAATACTTCTCCCAGAAACCCGGAACTTGTGGAATGTGTTGCTTGCGATACTTGCCGAGGTAACGACCATCGGCATCAATCACTGCTGCAGTGTTGTAATACAAACCTGGCTGCACGATTTCGTACATTGGCAACACGAGCACCATGCCAAGTTCTTTTGCAAGTGCTTGAAAGCGCTTTGTCGTCGGACCGTCGGGGATTGGCTCTGTGTATGAAAAATATTGTGGGTCTTGTACTTGACAGAAGTACGGACCATAAAACAATTCTTGGAAGCACATCACTTGTGCGCCTTGCTTGGCTGCTTCACGGGCTGCTGCCTCGTGCTTGTCGATCATCGACTCTTTGTCGCCCGTCCAGTCGGTCTGCAACAACGCTGCTTTTACGATTCTCGCCATGGCGGCTTCTCCCCTTTGAGTTACAACCCTTATTAATGAATACCTAAGGGAATCAGGCTAGTTGCCTATACGCCAAACGGTAAAGCCGTAAATGGAATAGGTGATTTATGAGGAAATAACGGCTCTGCGGGCTGGCAAAAATTTGAGCGCCAACAATGCTCCAGTAAGCGCAACGCCTGCGCCCGTAAAGCAAGCCGAGTGGAAACCATGCATAAATGCCTCGCTCACTGCTTGACGCACTGCTTCGGCCGCCTCTGGAGTTGGGGCTCGTTCCGCAACCGCAAATCCTGCACCAGCAGATTCCTTTGCTAACGCCACTGCTTCGGCTGGCATATTAAATTTTGCAACCAACTCGCCGAGCTTTGGTCCGTACAACGATGCAAACACTGAGCCGCTGATTGCAACACCAAGTGTTCCACCTACTTCACGACTCACGTCGTTGACAGCAGAACCAACTCCAGCCTTCTCGCGCGGAAGTTCGCCCATGACCGCATCAGTGGCAGGTGACGTAACAAGCGCAAGACCATTTGCAAGAAACAACATACTGATGATGACCGGACCCCAGTAAGCGGTTTGTGCTCCACAGAATCCGATAATGATCAAACCGATAGACATGTTGGTGAGACCCAGTGCAACAATTCGCTTTGTTCCAAATTTGAGCGCAAGTCTTGCTGCGATCGGTGCAGTGACACCAGCACCGATTGCGAACGGCAATGTATGAACGCCAGATGACAGCGTGCTGTAGCCGCGCACAAATTGAAAGTACTGAGTGACGAGAAATGTGAAACCGAACAAAACAAAAAACGCGATGCCGATTGATCCAGTCGCTGCCGAAAGCCTTGGGTTGCGAAACACGCGAACATCAAGAAGCGGTTCGTTAGTTGAAAGTTCTCGTTTCACGAATGCCGCAAACAGCAGCACAGTGCCAGCAAACGACACCAGCGTTGCGACACTCATCCATCCACGATGCGGGCCTTCTATGACGGTGTACACCAGCAAACCAACCATTGCGATCGAAAGCCCAAACCCTGGGAAATCCATGCGATGTGGATTTGGATCTTTTGATGTTGGAATAAAAATTGCGCCAAGGATCAATGCAACTACACCAACCGGAACATTGACGAGAAAAACTGATCCCCAATAAAAATGTTCAAGCAAGAAGCCACCCGTGATTGGACCGAACGCAACAGCCATTCCCGAAACCGCAGACCAAATACCAATCGCTTTCGCGCGTTCAATTGGATCACGAAAAACATCAATGATGATTGCGAGTGTTGCTGGGAATACTGCCGCAGCACCGATGCCCATCGCACCACGCGCAATAATCAGCGACGAAGTGGATGTTGCAAATGATGCCCACACCGAGCAGCCGACAAACCCAATCAAGCCAATCTGGATTGCGCCTTTGCGTCCGAAGCGATCACCAAGACCACCAAACGCCAACAGCAAGCACGCAAAGATCAACGAATACGAGTCAACGATCCATTGCAATCCGCTTGTCGATGCACCCAGTTCTCGCGACAATGTCGGCAGCGCAACGTTGATGATGAGGTTGTCGACAACCACCATGAACAAACTGATGCACAGCACCAACATGATCATCCAACGGCGGGCGTGAATTTTGGGGTCCAGTTCAGTATTCATACATCACAATGTCTAGCAAAAACCCTGACGGTGCTAATTCATGGTGTCGACACATACAGTTGTCGCATGAAGATGATGCGGAAATCCATTGCGGCAATTACATTCATGATTTTTTTAACGGCATGCGGCACCACGACTCAAAGCACTACTCCCGCGGTGGGATGTGAGCTGGGTGCACCCGTTAGTGGAACACTCACTATTGCAACAACCGTTGCTCCGATCACCAGCATCGTCGCCAACATTGCCGGTGGCACCAGCACGATTGTCGCTGGCATTGTGCCTGAAGGAACCAACTCGCACACCTTTGAGCCAAAGCCAAGCGACGCAAAAACTCTTGAGAACGCCGACATCATTTTCACGAATGGTCTCGCACTTGAAGAACCAACAAAAGATTTGGCACTCGCCAATCTCAAAGACGGCGCAAACATTTGCGAACTCGGCACTCAAGTTTTGCCGGAGTCTGACTATATATATGACTTCTCGTTTCCGAAAGAAGGCGGTAAACCAAACCCACACTTGTGGACGAACCCACCGATGGCCAAGCAATACGCACAAGTCGTGCACGACGTGTTGGTGCGTCGAGACCCGGCAAATTCTTCAACATACGACTCAAACTTTGCTGCATTCAGTGCGAAAGTCGATGCGCTTGATACCGCGATGGTGACCGCAACTGCGACCATCCCGGAATCACAACGCAAGCTTGTGACGTACCACGATGCTTACGCCTACTTCGCCAAACATTACGGCTACACAGTTGTTGGTGCGTTGCAGCCCTCGTCATTTAGCGAGCCCACCCCAAAAGAAATCGGTGACTTGATCAACCAAGTCAGAACCGAAAACGTGAAGGCCATCTTTGGGAGCGAAGTATTTCCAAGCCCTGTGCTCAAACAAATTGGCGCTGAAACCGACGTGCGATATGTGGACGTACTTCGCGATGACGACCTCATTGGAATGCCGGGCGACGCAGAGCACTCATGGCTTGGTCTGATGCGCTTTGACTTTGTCACCATGGTTGAAGCCCTCGGAGGTGACGCATCTGCACTGAAATCTTTGGACGTTCGCGATGTAGCCAAGGACTCTGCTGTCTACCCTCAATAGGGCTCTCATGACATCAACACCCCTGATCGACTGCTCGCACGTCTCGTGCACATACGGCAATGCGCCCGTAGTTGATGATGTCTATCTGCAAATCAATCGTGGAGAATTCGTTGGCATCGTCGGGCCGTCCGGTTCTGGCAAAACAACACTGCTCAATGCGATTATGGGTGCGCATCCAGTTGCGCATGGCTCCATCACTCTGCAACCACACCTGACAATTGGTTACGTGCCGCAAGTCGAAACTGTTGACTGGTACTTCCCTGTCACTGTTGAAGAAGTGATCGTGATGACACGTACCAAAACAAGTTGGTGGCCACGCATTACTGCCAGCGAACGCAAAGCTGTTCGCGAAGTATTGGGCCAACTCGGCATTGCCGATGTTGCTCACCGACATATTCGTGAGCTTTCAGGCGGTCAACAACAGCGAGTGTTCTTGGCTCGCGCAATGTTTAGCCAACCAGACATTTTGATCATGGACGAACCAACGTCTGGTGTCGACGTACGTACCCGTCACGAGATCTTGCACTTGCTCGCCGACTTGCACGAAAACGGTTTGACGATTTTGCTCACCACACACGACCTCAACGGTTTGGCCGCCCACTTGCCACGCTTGGTGTGCTTCAACAAAAAGGTGATCGCCGACGGCAACCCACGCCAAGTTCTGACTCCACAAGTTCTCGAACAAACGTATGGTGCACCGATGGATGTGCTCGAGCATGGCGGCATGCCACTCGTCGTTGATCACGGTCGCGTTGCAATGCGGGGTGAAGGCAAATGATTCTTGCATTTAACTTGATGGAACCATACGGTTTCCAGTTTTTTAGACACGGACTCGTTGTCGCCACAATCGCTGGCGCACTGTGCGGACTTCTTGGTGTGTTTGTGGTGTTGCGCGGCATGAGTTACATCGGCCACGGACTTTCGCACGCCGTGTTTGGTGGTGCTGCTGCCAGTGCGGTGTTGCGCATCAATTATTTCCTTGGCGCTGGTGTATGGGGAATTATTTCGGGTTTGCTCATTGCTCGAGTTGCGCGACGACGCGTGCTTGGTGCTGACGCGGCAATCGGTGTTGTCACCACTGCATCCTTTGCACTCGGCTTGGCGCTGATGAATCGTTACGGTCAGGCCGGCAAGAGTATTGAGGCCGTCCTCTTCGGCAGTGTGCTTGGCGTGCAGATGGTTGATATTTACGCAGTTTCTGGCGTTGCATTGCTTGGCTTGGTTGTTGTGGTGCTTGGCTATCGCAGGTTGTTGTTTTCCACTTTCGACCGCGACGTTGCACAAGTAAGCGGAGTCAATGTTTCTGCTGTTGAAGCAGGACTCCTCGCCATGTTGTCCATCACCATTCTGGTCACTATGCGTGTTATCGGCACACTGCTGATTTCGGCATTGTTGGTTATCCCTGCAGCATCGGCACGCATGACCACCAACAGTTTTGCTCGCATGCTGTGGATCTCGCCGATTATTGGAGCTTCAACCTGCTTCGTTGGAATGAACCTCAGCTATTTCCTCAACACATCTGCGAGCGCAACAATTATCTTGCTCGATGCTTTGGTGTTTGTCGTTGTTTACGCAATTGCTGGCACGCGCAACCGCATGAAGATGGCCTCACTCGGCCACATCTAGTAATCAGTTTGCTTCAGGGTTAAACACAGCAAAACCAAGTTCGCTCGCAGCACGACAGAGTTTCACATCGGAGCTTCCAAACATCTCCGCATTAACTGCGACAGCAGATGCCAAATGTATTGCATCGAGCGATCGAAGCCTTGTGGACTCTGCAATCTCGCAGGCAGACTCTGCAACCATTTCAGAAATCTCCACAACAGTCAAACGGGCCCACAGGTCGTCAAATGTATGCGCAACAATTTTGCTCTCCTGCGACGTGATGCGTCCATCCAGTTTTCTACGAGCGAGTGTTGCTCGTGCTTCAATGCGTAATAGCCGTGAAGAAATTAATATCGGATGGCTATCCCACAGCATTTGAGCCTGCGAGGTCCCCTGCTCATCAAACAAAAGTTTCAGGAAAAGCGACGAATCGATATAGGTGATCACTCGCTTCGCATTTCAATCAAGAGCTCGCTCACTGATCTATCAGTTTTTATCGGCTTGGGTCGTGGTCGAGTTGCATCAAGTGGGGGCTTTACAAGACCCGCATCTATGAGTTGTTGTAATTGTTGATGCGACGCATCGAGCGAAACGAGTTTGACCACTGGTTTGCCGTGCTCAGTCACAATGACCTCCGAACCGTGCTGCACCAAGTCGATGTAATGACTCAGTTTGCTTTTGAGCTCGCGAACACCAACTTCTACTCGCTGATTTTGTACGCGTTTTGCCATAACCGAATTGTAGGCACATATGGAGCGTATTTGTAACTACATTTTTTGCCATACCTACATGTGTACGGCAATGGTCTAGTTGCGAAAGCCCCATTCGGCGCCCTGCGGAGTGTCTCGCACTTCAACGCTGATCTCTGCCAGCCGGTCACGGATCATGTCGGATAAGTCAAAGCGTTTGTCGGCACGCACCTGCACTCGCAAGTCGAGCAGCACTTGCACAAATGGCCCAACCACTTCGCGCGGGTCGCGCAAGCCACCAGTTGCTGCACCAGCAAGTCGGGTAATCATGCTGCGCAATACCGATCTCGCGTAGTCAGCATCGTCGCTTTGCAACGTGTCGATCGACCAACCAGCAATAGCGTCATCCAAATCGAGTGCAGCACGCGCTGCTGCATCTGCATCACCCGTTGTAATCGCTTGAACAAATGTTTCATTAAGGCGGTCGGTTGCTTGACGCAGATTGCTGTCGAACGCCACGACTTCTGCTGCAGCAGGTTTGTCTGTGGCATTTTCGTCTGCACTTTTCAACTGCGCACCAGAGCTCGCAACAGATTTTGAGCTCGTCGACGGATCGCGCAAGCGATCAAGCGGCATCTCTTCACCACTTGCAATCTCGGTTGACACACCTTTCACACGGATCGTGAGGACACCTTTGCCAACCACGGTCGCTGTCTGTGCATCGATGTCAATTACAACACCGGTGTGTTCGTCCACACCCAGCACATAGACATCATCTGGCATCTCGCGTTCGAGCATTGCAAGACGACGTTCGCCCATGTAACAAAAGCGTGTGTCGTGATGACCACCTTCGGCATTGTTGTAGTGAGGAATCAATGCTGCATTGATACCCACCTCACCGAGAATGTTGAGACCTTCAAGCCATCGAGGCTCCTCGCCTACTTTGTAGATCTCGTACACCGGCAACGTGAAGCGACCAAGCGTAAGTGCGGCTGCGGATGCAAATGTGACGATGCCACCATCGCGAAGTTTTTTTGTAAGCAGACCCGCAAGCGGTGTACCCGACCATTGACGTAAGGCATATGTTGGCGAACCAGGCCCTGCAAAAACATATTGTGCATCAGACACCAATTGAAGTCCGCGCTCAACTGCAAGCCCATCGGCACCGATGATCTGTGTGAGGCCGGCAACATCAAGTGTGATGTTGATGCTTGTTTTGAAATACTCAACAGCCTTTGTCGCAAGCTCGGGTGCATTTTCTTGAAATCCATACGGAGTGTCAAGCAACGTTGCCCGCGCAGGTTTTGGCAACTTTGCCGCAAGCATGCGATGCGTCGTCACCATGGTTGGCGCTGTCTCGCCAGAACCCATGATGGTCAAGATGCGAGGAAGTGTCATGAAAAGAATCCGTCTGTTATTGCTGCATGCACAACTTCGGCAAAGCGCGAAGGGTATTGAGCATGCAGATCGTGGTCGGCTGGGCTGAACCATTCAACCCGCACATTTGGCACTAACTGCACAGCGTGCTCAATGGCACTTCGTTTAGTTGCGGCAAACACCCCACCTGGCCCTTCGGCGGGCACAAACAACACGGGCACTTTGAGGTCGCTATATAAATGAGTCGGCCTGTGTTCCCACAGACCGCGCAACACCAACATGTGTCGCTCAAGAGTAAGCCATGGTTTTATCGTGCCATCGGGCAGATGCTCCATGTTTGCCATTGCGCCATCAATTCCGGTCTGCGGCCAATCTGCGTGCGCTGATTGCATGTATGCGCGCATTTGTTTTGCCGGAGTGCCAATCAAATTTGGTGGACGCAATGCAACCGCACATGCATCCCAGTCAGCAAAATTATTTTGTAGTTCCAAAAAACCGCCGTCGACAGGCACCACTCCACTGATCAATGACGAACACTTGTGAGCAAGTTCGATAACAACATTTCCGCCCCACGATTGTCCGCACACAACTGGCATCGCATAACCGCGCGGCGCAATTGCGTTCAACAACCCCGCCAAATCATCGGTTACCGAGCTCATGTCGTATCCGTCTTCGGGTTTGTCGCTCAAGCCGTGCCCACGCAGATCAACCGCGATAACGGGATGCCCGAGTTTTACGAGTGCAAGCGCCGCACCTTCCCACAACATGGCGTTGGATGCGAGGCCGTGCACCAACACAATTGGTTTTCCCGAATGAGTTGCTGGGTCTCCCCACTTGACCACCCGCAGGCGCACTCCCGTGCCAGTAGCAATCAGTTCACTCATAGGCAATCCATCATTCATGCCATTCACACTACGCTTCAACATTGATGTCACTCAATGTCCTGCTCATCACATTGGATCAATTTCGCGCTGACTGTTTGTCTGTTGCAGGACACCCGCTTGTCAAGACACCCAATTTGGATCGCCTCGCCAAACAGGGAGTGCGACTCACTAAGCATTACAGCCAGTGCGCCCCATGCTCACCTGGGCGCGCAAGTTTGTAC
>CAINTF010000143.1 GCA_903853285.1 uncultured Acidimicrobium sp.
AGTTGCAGAGAGACCGAGCGTGCCAAGCCCGGCACCGCCAGGTGCCGACATGGCAGATGACATGCATGACAACACACTGATGCCATACATCAGGGGAGCCATTGGGTTCTTTTGCATGTTGAGTGCAAACGAGTCGTGAGCTTTGATATCGACAAGTAACCATGTTCCGTTTGGCTTGAGTGCCGCACGAATGGCATGCATCATTTCGGCAGGGTGTGTCATGTCGTGAATGCAATCAAACGTGGTGATGAAGTCGACTGAGTGGTCGGCGGGAAGTGGGCTTATGCGGGCATCGCTGAAGCAAGCATTGGTAAGTTTTGAATCGTTCAGTTTTTGAGCAGCGCGATCGAGTGCGTACTGGCTGATTTCGTAACCAGTGAATGAACTCTTTGGAAATGCTTTAGCCATGAGCAGTACAGCACCACCAGCACCACAACCAATGTCGGCAACAGTTGCGCCAGCATCGAGAACTTTCGTAACGCCGTCGAGCGCGGGGAGTACTGCTGAGATGAGATTTGCATTTGTCCAAGGTTCGAAACTGCGCTCGATACCAACTGCGCCTTCCGGACCGTGGCTGTCGTAGTTATGGCCAATGCCAGTGCGAAAGCTTTCGGGCATTCGCTTGAGTGATTCCATCGTTTGAGGAAGTCGATGGAACATGCCCATTCCAAATGCCGGGTGAGTATCAGTTGCAAGCACTGCGGTTTGCTCAGGTGACAAATAAAACGTGTCGTCAGTAATTGATGGCGTTGTGGATGGTGTATTGATTGTAGAAATCATTTTTGCAGCAGCCTGGTTGTATGACCACTCGCGCACCCAACGCTCATTGAGTTGTGTTGCCTGCGCAAGTTGCGCCGTAGTCATGGGTTGAGATGCTGCTGCGAGGGCTTTGTAAAGCCCAAGTTGGTCGCCCAAATGCACCATTCCCGAGGTGACGGCACCCTCAAGCTTTGTAAAGAGATGGTAAGAAAAAAGTTTTAGGCGGTCGGGGTCAAGTTCCATAGGGCAGACTGTAGTTATGAAAACACTCCCCAAAGTGATCGCAGTTGTAGGTGTTGTAGCTATTGGCATGGTTGCCTTTGCCAGTTGTGGTGGGCGAGACCATCACCCAGATGGTCGACCAGGAGACATGATGATTCAAGGTTCAGCCGACAGAGGCGTAACCGTGCAGGCGACAGGCACGATCAAAGTTGTGCCAGACGGCGTTTCGTTCAATTTCTCGGTAACTGCTCTCACCGACTCGACTGCAACTGCTGTGTCGCAAACGAGTGATGCGGCAGCAAAGGTGCGTGAAGCACTCGACGCCCAAGGTGTCGCAAAAGAAGACATCGCGACCCAGAATGCAACGGTGTACCCGGAATACAACTATCTCGCCGATGGCGCAACGTCATTGAAGGGTTACAGGGGACAACAGGTATTTGTAGTGACACTTCGCGACGGAGCAAAAGCCGGAGAAGTTGTTGACGCGGTTGTTGCTGCTTGTGGCAATGCATTACAGATCACTTCAGTGGCGCCAACCTTGCTCGACACTGATGCTGCTGCTGGAGATGCGCGCGAGAAAGCCGTCTCAATTGCAAAGAGCAAAGCCGAGGCATATGCCAAAGCGCTTGGTGTCGACTTGGGGGATGTTGTGTATGTAACTGAAGTGGCTGCACCAGCAAGCTTTGTGCCTACGTTGATGGCTGATAAGGCTGTAGGTGCTTCTGAAAGTGCACCGACCCAGATCGATCTTGGTCTACAAGAAGTTTCAGTCACTATTGAAGTGCGCTGGAGCCTGAAGTAACTCTTTAGTCTGGCTATTTAGTGCGCGTTGCGCATCACCACATGTTTCATGTCGTTGAGAAGCGTGTCGCGCGTATACGTCCAACCTCTTTTTTCATACCACTGTTGTTGGTGGTCGGTGTAGAGAAATATCTCTGAGTAGCCAAGCTCTCGTGAACGATTTACAACGTGATCGATGAGTGCTGAGCCAACCCCAAGCTTGCGGGCTTCTGGAACGACAAAGACTGCGGCAAGCCATGGGCCGGGCTCGGTGGCACCGGGGAGTCCGTCGTCGTCTACGAGTGTTGCAAGTCCAAGGAGCTCATCTGCCTGGTTGATGGCAGCAAAGACTTCGACAAAGCGACCGGCGTAAGTGCCGCTGACATTAAACATGTCGAGGTAGGTCTGAGTCGTATCTTCGGGGAAGTCGAGCTTCCATGCATCGCGTGACAACTCTGCTGCCTGTTGATGGAGATGTGGAACGTGTTTGATATGGGTGACGGAAAATGCGGTGAGTTGTGATGGCAGATCGAACGAGCCATCGGGGTTTGAAGGGAAGTCGATCACTTGGCTGACGGCGTCGAGATTGATCACACCATATATATGTGGGAACAATGGCTCGTCAGGCAATGCTGGTGATCCGTCGATGTGTGCAGGCGGTTCCCACTTCAATGGGCTCGTGAGCGCGGCGGGGTCGATGTGCACCAGCACCATGTCGGCTGCACCGCGGTAGTACTTGTTGGCAACTCCGAGCATTTGTTGCTCGGTGGAGCAGTGAATAAAGCCTTCAGTGGCAAGCGACGGCGCTGTGACGAAACCTTGCTGCTGGGCCTCGGTCCAGTTTGCCGAATTGGTCAAATGCAATATCACGCGTCTCAGCGTATGCGATTATGTCTGAGCAATTTTGGATGTAATGCGCGAATCTGCGAGCAATGATGCAATCACAACGAAGATTCCACACCATGCCAAGACCGTGGGTCGCTCGCTCAGCACAACAGCACCGAGCAAAGTTGCGACAACTGGCTCGACCAAAGTAATCATTGTTGTTTGACTAGGTTCAAGATGCCGCAAGCCAGTTGCGTACGACCAATAGGCGAGCGCAAGAGTGACAATGCCGAGCCACAAGACCATCACAATCGCATCGGTGTGAGTGAGCCACTCGAGATCGACAAACAACAATGTTGGAGCAAGCATGAGTGAAGCAATTCCAAACACTTTGGCCATCGCGAATTCGCTTGAGACCCCGCTTGAAAGAATGGTTTTACTACCGAGTGCAAACAGGGCGTAGCCAAGGCCAGCGCAGAGTGCAAGTGCAACACCCGACATCGTGACTTGAGATTCTTTGCCTGAAACAACAATCAGGCTCATGCCGACAATGGCAAACACCGTGGTGCCAAGCCATGAAACTGATGGTGCTTTGCGAGATGAAATCGCAGTGATTGCTCCGGTGATGAGTGGTGCTGAGCCAAGTGCGACAACTGTGCCTACGGCTACTCCTGTTGAACGCACCGCACTGAAAAATGCTGCGCCGTACAGTGCCTGACCGAATGCTGCAGCTACCCAAACCCAAGTGGCGAGCGGCTGTCTGTTTGAAACTGGTTGATGCGCTGGTCGTAATACGGACAAGAAATACAGCACTATCGACCCAATGAGAAATCTGATGGTGGCAACCCCAAGTGGAGACGAACCATCAGGTCCAAGTTGTTGCGCCGTGCCTGTGGTGGCAAAACAGACTGCTGCCAGCACCACAAGATTCCGAGATCGCATGGGAAGAACCGTAGTTGGCGTGCCTGTAGATTTGTGGTGAGTATTGCTCCTGTAGCTCAGTTGGATAGAGCGGCGGACTTCTAATCCGTAGGTCGTAGGTTCGATTCCTACCGGGGGCGCCAGAGATTGATTAAACACGCGCCGTTAGTGGGTTTTGGGGTCTCATCGTCTATCCTTTCGGGGTCAGACTGTAGAGAGGTCTTCACTTGAAATTCAAAAAAGGCGACACTGTCATCTATCCACAACACGGTGCTTGCATCGTGCACGGCATCAAGCGCATGAAGGCTTTTGGTGCAGTGCAGGAATATTTGATCCTGAAGACGGTGATCAATGAAATGACCCTTTCAGTGCCGACGGCCATGGCCAACCAGGTTGGTGTGCGTCCGCCGGTCTCCAAGTCAGAGCTCGAAGACTTGCGCTCAGTGTTGTCGAAAGCCGATCCGCGCGTGCCTGCAAACTGGTCGCGACGTTTTAAGAACCACCAAGAAAAACTCAAGAGTGGCGACGTGTATCAAGTAGCTGAAGTTGTACGTAACTTGGCTGCACGCGATCGTGACTCTGCTTTGTCGGCAGCCGAAAAAACGATGTACGACCGTGCTCGCATCAACTTGATCTCCGAAATCTCACCTGCGCTCAAGGTGTCGACCGATGCCGCTCAAGTGTGGCTCGATGCAGCACTCGAACAAGGTGTGCTGAAGCCATCGAAGGGCGCCAAGTTGGTGAAGCAGGCTGCAAAGACTGCACCGAAGCCAGTTGAAAAACCTGCTGTAAAGACTGTGGCAAAAGTTGCCAAAGCTCCAGCCAAGGCAGTTGCCAAAAAGAAATAGCCAAAGATGGCTCGTCTCGGTTATGTCGGTTTAGGAATAATGGGTGGGCCAATGGCTCGCCATCTTGCCACTGCAAAACATTCGATGGCGGTGTACAACCGGACGACCGCAAAAGCCGACGCATGGGTTGAGCAACATGGTGGAGCACGAGCGCTGACTCCGCGAGAAGTTGCTCAAGCTTCTGACGTGGTGTTGATGTGTGTTGGTAATGATGACGACGTGCGCTCGGTGGTGTTTGGCGCAGATGGAATTTTGGCTGGACTGAAGACTGGCGGAATATTGGTTGATCACACAACAGCGTCTGCGACCATCGCTCGCGAGATCGCCGATGCGTGTGCAAAGCAGAGGTGTGGCTTCGTTGATGCCCCGGTGTCCGGAGGTCAAGCAGGCGCCGAA
>CAINTF010000144.1 GCA_903853285.1 uncultured Acidimicrobium sp.
CGCTGCAGTTCAGAGGTCGTGAAATGGCTCACCCGGAGTTAGGAACCAAAATTCTTGACGCCGTTATCGAAGATTTGGGTCAATTGGCTCGCGTGGACACCATGGCGAGACTTGAAGGCCGAAATATGACGATGGTGCTCTCACCAGAAAAGAAAGCAGCGGCAAAGAAACCAACTACGAAGCCAGCTACACCAGCACCGACCTCACCAGCACCAGTCGCGACATCAGTACCCGTCGAAACGACTGCACCTGTTGAAGAAGTGCCGGCATCAGCAGCCGAAGCAGCAGCCGAATAACTTTTCTTATCCACAAACAATCTCGACAGAAACAACAGGAGACACACAATGCCAAAGATGAAAACATCAAAGACCACGGCCAAGCGTTTTAAGACAACAGGCACCGGCAAATTGCGCCGTCAGCAATCGATGCGTCAGCACTTGTTTGAACACAAGGCTTCAACACGTACGCGCCGTCTCGATGGCTCAGTAGACGTTCACTCTGGTGATGTCAAGCGCATCAAGCGCCTGTTGGGCATGCGCTAGAGATTCCAGATTATTTATATTCGACGATAAGACAAACTGACGAAAGGGTTTTAACATGGCACGCGTAAAAAGAGCAGTACATGCAAGAAAGAAACACAAAGCAATTCTCGAGAAGGCCAAGGGTTACTACGGCGATCGCAGCCGCACATTCCGCTCGGCCAACGAGCAAGTTCTTCACTCCGGTCAATATGCGTTTCGTGACCGCCGCGCAAAGAAGGGTGAGTTCCGCAGCTTGTGGATTGCTCGTATCAATGCTGGCTGTCGCCAAAACGACTTCACATACAGCCGTCTGATCGCAGGTTTGTCAAAGGCAGGCGTTGTCGTTGATCGCAAGATCATGGCCGACCTCGCAGTTCATGACGAAGCCGCTTTCAAAGCCTTAGTAGAAACCGCAAGAGGGGCGCTCGTCTGAGCGAGACTCGACTCGGTTTCACACATCCGCGCGTACAGCGACTGCGCCGACTTGCTAGTCGGCGCAGTGAACGGATTGAAGAGGGTTGTTTCGTAGTTGAAGGAGCCACACTGATCGCTGAGGCGATTAGTGCTGGTTGGCACGTTGAAGAACAATTTGTAACGCCAGATGGAATGGCCGTATTGGGTAGCGATACTCCGGTACACATTCTTGAAAATGGTGTTCTCGAGCGTGTTGCTTCGACGACTTCTCCGCAGCCTGTTATTGCAATCGTTCGTCGTCGTACGTTTGGCATCGATTCGATCAAGACAGCACAGTGGGTAGTCGTTGCCGATGGAATTTCCGACCCTGGAAATCTGGGGACGATCTTCCGTTCGGCGGAAGCCGCAGGTGCATCAGCCGTTGTGCTCACGCCCGGAACGGTTGAAGCATTTAACCCCAAAGTGGTTCGTGCCTCTGCAGGTTCAATGTTTTATGTGCCCATCATCGAGGACGTTAAGACCTACAAATTGCAGGCTGCAGGTTTTCGCGTGATCGGCACGTCGTCTCACGATCAAGAGGGAAGCATTGATTACACCTCAGCCGATTTCACTGATCGAGTTGCAATCGTCGTTGGCAATGAGGCTCATGGGTTGGTTGACTCAAGCAATATTGATCAGTGGGTTATGGTTCCGCATCGAGGTAGAAGCGAAAGTCTCAATGTTGCGATGGCGGCGACTCTTGTATGTTTCGAAGTCGCTAAACAACGGGATCACGCAGCTTCCAACGAGTAAAGTGTTGCTGGTATGTCAAGTGACGCAACATCAGATCTAGGCACCCAGGTAGAAGCCGCCCGTTTGGCCGCTTTGTCCCAAATTGCGAGCGCCACAGATACAGCGATGGTGACCAAAATTGGCAGCGAATTATCCGGGAAAAAGAGCGCTCTTAATACGTTGCGTGCTTCACTCGGCAAGATACAAGATCCCGAGGCCCGCAAAGTAGCTGGTCAGTTGATCAACGAGAGTGCCCAGCAAGTTGAAGCGGCCTTGGTGCAGCGAACCCAGGAGTTTTTGGTGCAAGAGCGCGCTGCTCAAGTCGCCGGCGAAGCGTTGGACCTCACCGAATTTGCAACTGCCAATCGGCGCGGACACTCGCACATTGTGACTCAGGCGATGCAAAGGCTTGAAGACGTGTTCATCGGGCTTGGCTTTCAGGTTGCCGAAGGTCCAGAAGTTGAAACCGATTTTTATAATTTTGAAGCACTCAACATGCCGCGGACACATCCTGCGCGCAGCGAATTTGACACCATGTTTATTGAACCATTTTCGAGCGAGCACGAAGCCAATACGGTGCTGTTGCGCACGCACACTTCACCGGTTCAGATACGGGTGATGCAAAGTTGGGAACCACCGATTTATGCGATCATGCCGGGCAGAGTGTTTCGCCGCGACACACCAGATGCCACTCACATGCCGGTGTTTCATCAAATTGAAGGTCTCGTCATTGATCGCGATATTACGTTTGCGCATCTTGCGGGAATTATTGAATCGTTCACGAAGGCATTTTTTGGGAGCGAATTCACAAGCAGACTTCGACCTTCCTTTTTCCCATTCACCGAGCC
>CAINTF010000145.1 GCA_903853285.1 uncultured Acidimicrobium sp.
GCCAGATTTAATTTGAACAAAAGCCCTCGCATTCGTGCGGGGGCTTTTGTCGTTTCTGCGTTCACTTTCTATTTCAATGCTCTGTTCCTGATACAACTGTTCGATGCCTGACTATCTCATCGCGCACGCACAATCGCAACCGAACAAGCCGGCCGTCATTGACGACAGACCAGATGGATCAGTGCGAACATTGAATTGGAAACAACTCAACGAAGAAACGAATCGACTCGCGCATGTGTTGATTGAAACTGGTCATGCGCAAGCAGGCAACAAAGTGTTGTGGTGTGGACAGAATTCGATCGGTGTTGTGGTGATGATCGGTGCCGCGCGCAAGCTCGGTGTAACTGCTGTGCCGCTCAACTATCGATTATCAGACGACGAATCGGCTTACGTGACCGATCACTGTGACGCGACTGTGGTGTTTGTGGATGCCGATAATGCGGCAACGTTCGAGCGCATTCGGACGCAGATTCCAAAAGTGAAATCAATCTTGGTGTACGGCGGCAAGGCGCCAGATGGAATGTTGAGCGCAGATGACTTGATGGCAGCCGCATCGACGGATGAGCCAGTGATCTCGGACAGTCTCGCACCTGGCGCAACGATGATCTACACGTCGGGCACGACTGGAAAGCCAAAGGGCGCGCTGCGTACATCGCCAGCAAGTGCAGAGCAGGGAATTGCATTGGTCCGGCTACTTGGCTCGCAACCCAGCGACATCTATATGACAACGGGGCCGATTTATCACAGCGGACCGGGTGGGTTTATGGCAACTGGGCTGGCGATGGGTCAGACGATTGTTGTGCAACGCAAGTTTGATCCACTCGATTGGTTGCGACTCGTCGACAAGTACAAAGTGACAAGCACATTTAGCGCGCCGACACCGATACGCATGGTGTGCAACTTGCCAGCAGAGGTGAAAGCGAAATACGACGTGACGTCAATGAAGCGCATGGTTGCTAATGCTGCGCCATGGAGCATGACGCTGAAGCACATGTACCTCGAATCGTTTCCACACGACTCGTTGTATGAAATTTATGGATCTACTGAGTTGGGTGTGAACTGCGTGTTGTTACCAGAAGATCAACTACGCAAGCCCGGATCGTGCGGCAAGCCATCGCCCCTCGTTGATATCAAACTGTTTGACGATGACGGAAATGAAGTGACAGGTATTGGCCCAGAACACACAGGCGAGCTGTTTGTGAGCAGCCCATCGGTGTTTGCCGACTATTACAAACAACACGACAAATACGAAGCCGATCAAAAGCACGGATACCAAACGGTGGGCGACATCGCATATCGTGACTCTGAGGGATACATCTACATCTGTGATCGCAAGAAAGACATGATTATCTCTGCTGGCATGAATATTTACCCTGCCGAGATCGAGGGTGTTCTCGAGAATCACCCAGACATTTATGAGACCGCTGTCTTTGGGATACCCAGTGAAGAGTGGGGCGAGACGGTGCACGCCGTTGTTGTCAAGCGACCTGGTTCGTCTCTGACAGAGGATCAAATCAATGCGCATGCACGCGAGTTTTTGGCGAGTTACAAAGTGCCGCGCTCGCTGTCGTGGAGCGATGAGCTACCAAAGACAGGTTCGGGCAAGATCTTGAAGCGCGATTTGCGCGCGCCGTATTGGGCGGGTCGCGCTTCGCAGGTGTAAATCGTCGCAGGTTGAGAGCGACGTTACGGGTGTTGCTATTTTTGCGTCGACTTGGCGAGCGTGTTGATCGATGGTTGCAAGATCATCGAGTAGCTATCGACAACTGATTCACGCTGTTGTTGATCTTTGATTGCTTGCGCATCGTTTGTTGCTGCCATAAATGCTGCGCGACTTGGGTATTCGTGAAAACGAATCTGGTCCCAACTGCGGCCATCGCCCATGATGGTTCCTTCAACCTTGAACCAACCGGTGATGCGCGCTCCATGCGCAACCGCGGCTTCGCCTTCGGCATCGTGATACGAATCAAGTGTTGTGTGGTCAACTCCGTCGGCGAATTTAAGCGTGTGCATCACAATGATTGCGCCATCGGTTGAAGTTGATGGGAATGGAACAGCATCAAGTGATGGCGCGTCGGCAGGCAACTCAGGAGTTGGCATTGGATGCGAGCCGATCACAAACGTTTGTTGCATGCCGGCTTCTTTGTGTGCGTGCAACTCTTGAAAGTCTGGCATCGATTGCATCTCAATGATTGATGCACTCTTGGGATACTTCACGATGCCGATGCGATCCCAAATTGGTTCGTCGCCAGTGAGTTGGGTTTCGACTGTTGCAAGAAATACTGCATCGGCACCAAGCTTGCGTAGTGGTCCGAGCGGCGCATAACGGTCGTCGGCTTCAAGGCCACTGATATCGCTTTGGCGACCATCTGCATAGTCAGCTTTCTCGCGATACTTCATCAAGTTGACCATCCATACAGGACCGTCATCTTCTGGCTTGCAAAAAGCCAGCTTCATTCCGTATTCCTTGTTGATGCGGCCGTATCGAGGACGATCTAATGCGCTCATAAAGAACGAATCTACTCGTGAAGTGGTTTGGCTAAACGAAGCGAAGCGAGTTTGTCTGGCTCTGTCAGGCCTTTGAGGGCTATCTCAAAGTCGGGAAGTGCATAGACCTCTCCGTCGTCGGTGATCATGATGTAGCGGTCGAACTGCGCCAAGAATGACCTGTCGTGACTCACGGCGACAACGGTGCCCTCAAACCCATCGAGAGCGTGCTCGAGCGCCTCTGACGATTCGATGTCGAGGTTGTCGGTTGGCTCGTCGAGCAGCAACACGTTGTGGCCTTCAATCTCAAGACGCAAGATTTCGAGCCGAGCTTTTTGTCCGCCCGATAATGTGTCGAACTTTTGGCGAGCGTTGTTGACCAAGCCGTAACGCGAAAGGGTTTTCATTGCGCGTTCTTCTTCTGAAATGCGGTCGAGCACAATGGCCAAACATTCGCGTCCGACGAAGTCTGGGCGATTATTGATCTGTGTAAATACACCGACAGATGTGCGTGGACCGAAGGTGATCTTGCCTGTGTCTGGTTGGTTTTGCCCACTGAGAACTTTCAGTAGGTGAGTTTTGCCGGTGCCGTTTGGACCAATGAGGGCAACTCGTTCTCCGTGATGGATCTCTTCAGAAAACGGCTTGAACAGGTTGGCGATTGAAACGCTCTCAAGTTTTGCAACTCGGCGTGCAGCATCTGCTCCGCGAAGTCGCACATAAATTTGTTGATCGGCAACTGGGGGAGGTGGTGGACCTGCTGCAACAAACTTTTCCCAACGGGTTTCGGCACCATTGGCCTTCGTCGCGTTCTTGAAGTTTTGCGCAGCGCGTTGCTTCATGATTTTCATGTGCGCAAATAGTCTGCGCTCTTCGTCGTTCCAACGTTTGAGGTCGTCGCCGAGCAAAGCCTGGCGCTTTTCGCGAGCTTCGGGGAAAGTCACGTATGAGCCGCCGTGCACCCAGCAACCTGAGCCTTCAATCACGACGATCTTTGTTGCACATCGCTCGAGCAGTGTGCGGTCGTGACTGACCATCAAAATGGTTGAGCGACAAACCTTGATTTGCTCTTCGAGCCATGCACGGGTTGGGATGTCGAGATAGTTGTCCGGTTCGTCGAGCAACAGCACGTCGGCACCAGAGGTGAGCAAGAGGTCGAGAACGAGGCGCTTGCGTTCGCCACCCGAGAGTTCGGATACGAGTCGTGTTGATAAATCATCAATTTGCGACTTGACGCTGCGTTGGGCAGATGCTTGCCATTTGGTTTCGAGTTCGTATCCGCC
>CAINTF010000146.1 GCA_903853285.1 uncultured Acidimicrobium sp.
CCAATCTTGGGGCAACTTACTGACCCCGCGTTTGCCGACGGCGGAGACAAAGTTTGGCTTGATGCAAAAACTCTATTAATTGGTCATGGCTACCGCACCAATCAAGCTGGTATCGATCAAGTGCGCTCCTTACTCGCACCTCATGGTGTCGATGTTTTTTCGTTTGATCTGCCTCACTACGAAGGACCAAGCGCAGTACTTCACCTCATGAGCGTGCTCTCGCCTATCGCACACGACAAAGCAGTCGTGTATGAACCACTTGCGCCAGTGCGCTTGCTGCAGTTCCTCGAATCAAGAGGAATCTCTTGGTTCAGCGTGAGCGAAAAAGAAATGCTTACTCAGGGCAGCAATATTTTGACTATCCGACCAAACGTTGTTGTACTTGCAGCAGGCAACCCAGTCATCGAGGCTCAGTTGCGTGCAGCCGGAGTCGAAGTACACCTCTTTAATGGTGACAATGTGGCTGTCAAAGGCGACGGAGGACCGACATGTCTGACTGCACCCCTACTGCGAGTCAAAAGTAATGTCTGAGTTACATGTCTGAGTTCAGTGGAAAAGTTGCACTAGTTACAGGTTCTTCTAGCGGAATCGGTGAAGCCATCGCCCGCTCTTTGCATGCACTTGGTGCTTCAGTCGTGATCAACTCTTCGTCATCGGTGGAGGCAGGACAACAAATTGCTTCTTCTCTTGGTGAAAACGCCGTGTATGTGCAAGCCGACATCAGCGACAAGGCTGCTGGCCAACGCCTTATCGATGAAACAATCAAACAATTTGGCAAATTAGACATTTTGATCAATAACGCAGGATGGACATCGCTTATCCCTCACCACAACCTTGATGCTCTGACCGATGAGATTTTCCAAAAGACGTTCGCTGTAAACGTGACAGGTACTTGGATGTTGACAAAAGCAGCGATGCCACATCTGAAAAAGAGCGAAGATGGAAACGTTGTCACCATCACTTCAATCGCTGGCGTTCGCCCAGTTGGTAGTTCGATCGCCTATTCCATGTCAAAGGCAGCACTCAATCACATGACATTGCTCTTGGCAAAAAGCTGTGGACCTGTGCGCGTGAACGCTGTAGCCCCAGGACTTGTTGAAACCCCTTGGACGAAGGAATGGGATGACCAGCACGCCGGCGTGAAGGCCATGGCACCGCTTGGTCGCTCTGCGACACCTGAAGATTGCGTAGAAGCAATGCTTGGATTACTGCGTACTAAGTACGCGACTGGCCAGGTCTTTGTTGTTGACGGTGGCTTAACGCAACGAATTTAGAAATTTATTGCGTTCGATCGGCAAAGGCTTTGAATGATGCCATGCCGTACAACACCGCACCGGTAATCACGATAAAAAATATGACGCAACCAAACCCAAATAATGCTGCTTGAGACATGATCTATTTATCCTTTGATCCTGCGAGCATGAATGCACCGAGCGCCAATATAGATGGAACCCAAACGCCTACATAAATTCCGTTCAAACGGTCGGTAATTTCTTCTCCGTTAAAATAGAGAAAAACGCTCATCGCCAAACTGGCCGCGGCCGCAAGAAGTGTGGTGGTTTGAAGTATTCGTTTTTGGTTCATACTCAATTGTCTCACATTTATTACTAAAAACCCAGCAATGCTCTATCTCGCCAAATCCGCTAAATATTACGAATATGTCGGCGCAAAAAGTCGAGCGCACTGATCACTGAGAGTTGGCGCATCTGATCGCGTACCGCTGGTAGTGCAAGAGTTGTTGAAGCAGTAGTGCCATCAGGCAAACACACACCGACACACAAGGTTCCAGGCTTTACACCTTCTTGCGAAGCCGGCCCTGCGACTCCTGTCAATGCAAGACCAACGCTTGCTCCAAGGACTTTGCACGCACCAACTGCCATCTCAATCGCCGCTTCTTCATTGACAACCATGTCGCTTTGTACGCCCAGAACTGAATGTTTGACTTCAGTTGCGTACGAAACAACTCCACCACGAAACACTTCACTTGCACCCTCAATACCCGTGAGACGCCCTGCTACGAGTCCGCCTGTCACCGACTCGGCGAGACCGAGCGTTAGTCCACGTTCACGCAACATTTGCAAAACAACCGATTCCATAGTGTCGGTGTCAATGCCAAAGACAATGTCGCCAATGGCGTCACGTACCG
>CAINTF010000147.1 GCA_903853285.1 uncultured Acidimicrobium sp.
AGCCGAATATATCGAGCTGGCTGCTCACGCCAAAAAAGTAGGGATTGATTTTATATCGACACCGTTTGATGACGAAGCTGTTGATTACTTAGCACCACTTGTTTCGTTTTACAAGATTGCTTCAGCCGACATCACCAACATTCCATTGCTGAGACGGGTAGCGCGAACAGGAAAACCAGTTGTTCTATCAACTGGCGCCTCAACACTCGATGAGGTTGATGGTGCACTAAAAACTCTCGGCACTGCTGGAGCCACTGATATCGCCCTATTGCACTGCATTCTGAATTACCCGTGTGAAGACATAAATGCTCACGTCAGAATGATTGGGGGGTTGCAGGATCGCTTTCCAAACCACATCATTGGGTATTCCGACCACACTGTCCCTGATGCAGAAATGACCGCAATGTCGATTGCCTACGCAATGGGTGCTGTTGTGCTTGAGAAGCATTTCACTCACGACAAAACGCTGCCAGGAAATGATCACTACCACGCAATGGATGTCAATGACCTGTCTCGCTTCATGAAGCGAATAAATACAATCGCAGACATGTTGGGCGAACAACGTGATAAGCACCCGATATCCACTGAAGACATTGCCCGTCTAAATGCACGTCGAAGCATTGTCATTGCTAAAAACTTGCCTGCGGGTCATGTCGTCACCGAAGCCGACATCACGTATAAACGCCCAGGAACTGGCGTAAGCCCACTGCATTGGGACGAGGTAATCGGTATGCGAACCAAAAAGGCGCTTAATGAAGACGACGTGTTGACCTGGGATGATCTTGTCGGTTGATGCGACCATTCAGGCGCGGACCGGTTCATCGCGCTTGCCGAATAAGGTTCTTAAGCCAGTATTGGGAAAGGCGCTGCTACAGCATCAGATTGAGCGGATTCAACGTGCATCAACGATTAATCGCGTAGTGCTGGCAACATCGGATTTAGCCCAGGACGATCCGCTTGAGGACCTTGCGCATTCAATGGGAATCTTGTGTTTTCGGGGCAGTGAGACAGACGTTATTTCCCGAGTATGCGGTGCACTTGAGAAATTTGAAATTGATATTCATGCAGAGTTCCAGGGAGACAATTCAATTCCTGATCCAGCAGTTATTGATTTTGTAGTTGGTTATTTTCTAGAACATTCAGAAAAATTTGACTACGTCACTAACGCATTGAAAACCACTTATCCACCTGGTCTTGAAGTATCGGTTTATCCATCGCGGATTTTGTTTGATGCAAACCTACGCGCGTCCAACTCAGAACATCGAGAATACGTTGGTTTTCACATCAACCAACACCCCGATGTGTATCGCCTAAAAAATATAGAGGCGCCAGCTGCGATTTCGCGGCCTGATTTGCATCTTGAAGTTGATACTGAAGAAGATTTCTTGCTTGTTTCTCACATTTATGAGCATTTTGCTTCACAGCCGAACTTCACGATTGAAGATGTCGTTGCCTACACCGATGCTCATCCGCATCTAACTCAGTCCAACTCCGGCATTGAGCGCCGCTGGAAGCAGTATCGCCAAGAGAGTTAAGAGTTACAAATTCTTCATTGCAGGGCGACGGTGTGCCCACGGCAGAGCAACTTCAAGTTGTGCAGCGAGGCGCAACAAGATGTCTTCACGGCCATAGGCGGCAACTAACTGAATTCCAATCGGAACTCCATCAGATGTCCAATGCAATGGCAAACTAATTGCTGGTTGACCACTCGTGTTGAATGCAGCAGTGAACCCAATGAAGTCGCCAGCAACCTTCATTGGCTTCATCGGATCTTTTGGATCATTGGCAAACTGTCCAACCTTGAGTGGCACACGACTTGCTGTTGGCGTAACGAGAATGTCCCAACCATCAGCCCACCACTGCG
>CAINTF010000148.1 GCA_903853285.1 uncultured Acidimicrobium sp.
ACCTTCGCCCAGCAACATATTGGCTGCAGGCACACGGACGTCCGTGAAACTCAAGTGCATGTGCCCATGCGGCGCATCGTCTTCGCCGAATACGTGCATCGCGCCAAGAATCTTTACCCCAGGTGTATCCATCGGTACGAGAATTTGCGAATGCCTTCGATGCGGTGGGCCATCTTGGCTTGTTCGAAGCATGCAGATCATGATCTTGCAACGTGGGTCTCCGGCGCCAGAGATGTAATACTTCTCGCCGTTGATCAGCCACTCATCGCCGTCCTTTACCGCGCGACACTCAAGATTTTTTGCATCAGACGATGCAACATCTGGCTCAGTCATTGCGTAAGCAGAACGGATTTCACCATTGAGTAACGGCTCGAGCCAACGCTTCTTTTGCTCTGGGGTGCCAACGCGCTCAAGCACTTCCATGTTGCCCGTGTCTGGCGCGCTGCAGTTAAAACACTCTGATGCAATTGGGTTCTTACCCAATTCATTTGCAATGTATGCATAGTCAAGATTTGACAAACCTTCGCCGGTCTCAGCATTTGGCAAAAAGAAGTTCCATAATCCTTTTGCTTTTGCCTTGGCCTTTACCGATTCGAGCAATTCAAGTTGACCTTTGCCGTACTGCCAACGGTCTGGTCTTCCCTCACCGAGCCGAAAAAACTCGTCCGTGATCGGATTAATTTCATTGGCAACAAATTCTTTGACGGCTTCAAACAATGGAACCGCTTTGGCCGACATGGCCAAGTTCATCGCGTCGTCTGTGGCTATTCCTGAGTGCATTCCGGGCTTTGGCATAACTCCACGCTACCCGTCTTGTCGATTTGCCGACCTAGTCAGAGCACCAACAGATTTAAGATTCGGAAAGGATGACTAACGGAATCTCGCGCGATGTCTTTTCTTGATATCCCGCGTATCCCTTAAACGCTCCTGCAACTACTGGCCACATGCGTGCGCGCTCTTGAGCGTTTGCAGTACGAGCGGTCATGATCTTGTGAGGTGCACCTTTATAGGACACCTGCACCTGTGGGGTCTCGAGCAAATTGAGATACCAAGCCGGGTGATGGTCGTCTCCTCCGCGAGATGCAACGATCACAATCTCGCCATTTTCTTGCAATGGCGAGGTCAACAAACAACTACGCGGTTCACCGCTCTTACGACCAATGGTTGTGAGTTCGAGCACGGGCATGTTTCCTGCTGTCCAACCTGCTTTGCCACGTGTGACGCCAAGGATCAGTCGATGCACACCATTCATTGTTTTCAGCATTCGGTCACTAGGCATGAGCACCCTCCATTACATATTTTGGTTTAAACAATGTGAAGAACACGACACCACCAAGAATGATGCATGCGGATGACACAAACAACGGCTGACTCGACGTGATGTCGCTAGTGATGTATCCAACTAATATTGACGCTGGCACTTGAGCAAGGCTTGAAACACTCGAATAAATTCCCATTGCCTGACCCTGCTGCCCCATCTCTGCAGATCGACTGATCAAGCTCGACATGTTGGCCATGGTCAATCCGTTAAACAACGTGAAGAACGGAATAACGAGATATAAATACGACGACGACGAAGTTGGAATAATGAAATACACCAACATCATTGTGCCCAAGCCAAACAGACTGAACCGCAGTACTGTCCAGTCTGCCAATTTCTTTGCAACCTTGCCGACCACGACTGCTTGCGACACGGCAATAAAGAGCCCGACGATTGCGAAGTAGTCGCCAATTTTGGCTGATGTGAAATTGAAGTTGTTGCGCAAGTACACACCAAAGAAAGTGGTGAAGAATGTGAACCCAGCACTAAACAAAAACCCTGTCATCAGCACAACTCGAAGACGATCAGATTTGAATCCCATAATCACGTTGCTGACCGACTGACTTACCTTGATCCGACCGCCATGAAATTTTTCTTTCAGGGTTTCAGGGAGC
>CAINTF010000149.1 GCA_903853285.1 uncultured Acidimicrobium sp.
GTCTTTAATCGGTCGAATATCAATGCCAGGGGTGTTCATCGGCACGATGATTTCGCTAATGCCAGCATGAGGTGGTCCATCAGTACTGGTTCGACAGATCAAGTAGCAATAGTCGGCAACCTCGCCAAAACTAGTCCAAATCTTTTGGCCATTAATGACCCATTCATCGCCGTCATCTTGGGCAAATGTTTTGAGCGAGGCTAAGTCGCTGCCCGCATTTGGTTCGCTCATACCGATACACCAGGTGGTCTTGCCCGCAAGCATGTTCGGCAAAAACTCGTCCTGCTGCTGCTTTGAACCGTAGGCAATGAGGGCTGGACCCATTTGGCGGTCGGCAAACCATGATGCAGCGATAGGTGCTCCTGCGGCAATCATCTCCTCAGCAATAATCAAACGCTCAATTGCAGGCCGACCTCCACCACCGAATTCGCTCGGCCAAGTCATTCCTATCCAACCGAGTGCGCCGAGTTCTGCTGAGAAATCCTTGGAGTAACCATTCATCCATGTGTCGTTAAATCTGCCGTAACGTGCGACGGCATCAGTGGCAACAGCGCGTGCGCGCGTGCGCAATGCAACATGTTCGGGGTCCCACGCAAAATCCATGCTCACGATGGTAGGTGGTCAATGCTTGTTATCGATGTGTCGTAGGCATGTCATAACTCTCCGAGCCTTTGCCACAGCCGTTGTGGGGTATTGTTTACACGTAACAAAGACAAGTTCCGGTGTCACCGGATGAACAGGCTGGAGCCCCCTCATGGCTGGAAAAATCAAGGTCCTCAATCCCGTAGTTGAACTCGATGGCGACGAGATGACGCGCATCATGTGGAAGTTCATTAAGGACCGGTTGATCCTGCCGTATCTCGACATCAACCTCGAGTATTACGACCTCGGAATTGAGCATCGCGATGCAACGGGCGATCAGGTAACGATTGATTCAGCAAAAGCCATTTTGAAGCATGGAGTTGGCATCAAGTGTGCGACCATCACTCCGGACGAAGCACGTGTCAAAGAATTCAATTTAAAACAAATGTGGAAGTCGCCAAACGGAACAATTCGAAACATTCTGGATGGCGTGGTGTTCCGTGAGCCGATTATTTGCAACAACATTCCCAAATTGGTGCCAGGTTGGACGAAGCCGATAGTCATTGGGCGTCATGCTCACGGTGATCAGTACAAGGCGACCGATTTCCGAATTCCTGGAGAAGGCACCGTGACCATGACATATGTTCCAAAAGACGGCAGCAAACCTATCGAAATGAAAGTTGCTGACTTCACTGGTTCTGGCGTCGTGATGGGCATGTACAACTTTGATGAATCAATTCGCAATTTTGCACGCGCAACCATGAACTACTCGTTGCAACGCAACTATCCATTGTTCCTCAGTACAAAAAATACGATCTTGAAGGCGTACGACGGTCGTTTCAAAGATCTTTTTGAAGAAGTGTTCAACCAAGAGTTCAAAGCGCAGTTTGATAAAGCAGGGCTCACTTATGAACATCGCCTCATTGATGACATGGTTGCTTGCATGTTGAGATGGGAAGGCGGGTACGTGTGGGCTTGCAAGAACTATGACGGCGATGTGCAGTCCGACATCGTCGCCCAAGGATTCGGTTCGCTTGGACTGATGACGTCTGTTCTCACCACTCCAGATGGTCGTGTGATGGAATCGGAAGCCGCACACGGCACAGTGACTCGTCACTATCGCGATCACCAAGCCGGTAAAAAGACTTCAACCAACCCAATCGCCTCGATCTTTGCTTGGACGCGAGGTCTTGAGCATCGTGGCAAGTTGGATGGGACGCCTGAAGTTACTGACTTTGCTCGCAAAGTGGAAAAAGTATGTGTTGAAGCAGTCGAAGCGGGAGAGATGACCAAGGACTTGTCTTTGCTTGTCGGTGGCGAAGCTGCACCATGGCAAACGACGGAAGAATTTCTAGAGACGCTCGATCGTCGTTTGCAAAAGATAATGGCGTAGTACTTTTATGCGCGCTGTTGTATTGCGAAGTCATGGTGGTGTCGAGGTATTGACGTTTGAAGATATAGCCGCGCCCAGTCCTGGTCCAGAAGAAGTACTGGTGCGAGTACGTGCCACGAGTCTTAATCGCGCAGACCTATTGCAACGAATGGGGTTTTATCCAAACCCTTTTCCAGATCTTCATGATGTACCGGGCATGGAGTTTTCGGGAACTGTTATCGGTCTCGGTACGCGAGCTCGCGCCTGGAAAATTGGTGATGAAGTAATGGGAATTGTGAGTGGTGGCGCGTATGCCGAAGAATTGGTTATCCACGAGCGACAGGCAATGCGTATTCCGACCAATGTGTCGCTTGCCGATGCAGCCGCAATTCCGGAAGTTTTCATTACAGCATGGGATGCACTTGTGGTGCAGGGTGGATTGACAAATGGCCGTTGGGCACTTGTGCATGCAGCGGCATCGGGCGTGGGCACCGCAGCAATACAGATTTGCAAAGCAATCGGTGCGCGAGTGATTGCTACGTGTTCAACAAACAAGGTGGACGCATGTAAGGCGCTTGGTGCAGACGTGGTTGTCGATTACAAAACTGGAGACTTCGTAGATGCTGTGAAACAGGCAACGAATGGCCGTGGTGTTGACGCTGTGCTCGATGTAATTGGGGGCGACTATTTGGACCGCAATGTGGCGTGTCTTGCTCTCAAAGGTCACATTGTGCAAGTGGGTGTCATGGCTGGTGGCAATATCCCGTTTAATTTGGGAGCGATGATGGGGAAGCGAGCCAAATTGTCGGGAACTGTTTTGCGCGCGCGGCCGATTGAAGAAAAGATTGCTATTAGTCAGCGATTCGCACTCGAAATTTTGCCTCTATTTGAATCGGGGGCAATTCAACCAGTGATTGATAGAAGGTATGCCTTTGCAGATATTGCACAAGGGCATACATACATGGAATCAAATGCCAATATTGGCAAAATCGTGATTGATGTCAGCGCAAATTAGCGCTTTTTCATCTCCACGTAATTGCGTTCGTTGACACCGGTGTACGCCTGGCGAGGACGACTGATCTTTTGTTCTTTGTCTTTCAATAGTTCTGACATGTGAGCAAGCCAGCCAACAGTGCGAGGAATTGCAAACAGCACCGTAAACATCTCTACAGGGAAGCCAAGTGCTTGATAGATCAGACCAGAGTAGAAGTCGACATTTGGGTACAACTTGCGCGAGATGAA
>CAINTF010000150.1 GCA_903853285.1 uncultured Acidimicrobium sp.
GATCTGCAGATGATTGAGGCCTTATGACACCCCCAATTCTCAGGGATGACTATCTCGTACAGCCAATTTCTCGGCGTCTGCAGGGGACACACCCACATTTTGTACAAATTATGAAACGCCACGCCGAGGCTGTCGCCACGAGACTGCCGTGTTATCAGGATCCAGTTTCGGGACTGTCGGTCATGACCGCCGAGTTTTTGGCCTCTCGCAATTATTGTTGCGAAAGCGGGTGTCGTCACTGCCCTTATGTGACCGACTGATGAACTAGATTGAGTATTTCACGAGCTGTAGTAAAGGGGTCGAGTTGAGCGAAGAACGAGAAATAATGACGTGGGAGTCCTTCGGAGTTGCGAGTCGCGAACTTGCAGTGATGGTGGCGAAGAGTGGTTACGAACCCGACATTATTCTTGCGATTGCCCGCGGCGGACTGCTTGCTGCCGGCGCACTGGGTTACGCGCTCTCAGTGAAAAATACCTACACCATGAATGTCGAGTTTTATACCGGCGTTAATGAGCGTCTTGCAGTGCCGATGATTCTGCCTCCAGTACCAAGTCTTGTTGATTTGAAGGACTCGAAAGTTCTGATTGTGGACGACGTTGCAGACACTGGCCATACTTTGAAACATGTGCTCGAATTTTGCAAAGGTCAGCTAGCTGATACTCGACTTGCCGTGTTGTACGAGAAGTCGCAGTCCATCATCAAGTGTGACTACGTGTGGAAGCACACTGATCAGTGGATCAATTTTCCATGGAGCGATAAAGATCCTGTGGCGCAACGCAAGTGGAGCGTCAAAGACGCCTGATTCAGTTATCCCTGGTAGGTAAGTGAAGCATCCAAAAATTCATTGTCCGTAATATCACCTGCTGTGATGTCGGCAATTTCAAGGCCCTGATCACGCAAGATTGGCGTTGCTTTGGCAATGAAATCGTTGACGCGCGCTTCTTCCAAGTCGCCAAATGTTGCAGTCTCACCGTTTCCTACGATGCCTAGATCCTTTTGTGATGCAGCGCCATTTGCAACGTCACCATCTGACTGACTCCACCAGCTGTCGTAAGTCTTTACTGTGGCGACGATAAGCGCATTTGCTCGAACTGGATCAGCGATGTAGTCAAGCTGGGCCTGTTGTAATACAGGAACAATCTTTTCTAAACATGGGCGGAGCTCTTCAAGGCGATCTTTTCGAATTGCCAAGTTCTGAGCGTAGGAGTTCCAACCTGCATCGTTGATGAGTTGGTATCCAGTTGTGATTGCACCTGTTTCAAGATTTGCATATTTGTATGGTTCCGAAGTTGCAAAGCCTTGGTGTGCGGCGTCATCTGTTGCGAGCAGCAAGTTACCTTTGTAGTTGGAGTCAACTTGCTCTTTTTTGATGATTCCCTGTGCGATGAAGTAACGCATCCAGGACGGATCTCCGTATACGTAAAAAGTCTTGACCGACTTGGCGGCTTCAGCGATCGTCTTTGCTTCTGGATGCTTTGTGGCATCCCACAAAACAACTTGCGGGTTTACGTTAAGAGCGTTAAATACCGCAAGAGTTGGAGCATCGTTGTAGCGAGTGATGGCCACATCTGTGCCGACATAACCGAATGTGATTGCGTTGTCTTGGTACATCTCTGTAACAACAGGGGATTCCAAGAATGGACCACCTGCACGAATTTCAAGATTCACACCTGTTGGCTCGCCGTTAACAACTAGCGATCCGGTTACTGCACCGGTGTCTTTTGATGCGACAGCATCATCGCCCATGAGTTGATAAACGCCGCCGTGCTCGGACTCAGGAAACCAGTCTGTTTGGACAACAATTGTGGCTGGACAAACATCAGCAAGTGAAACTCCGGTTGCCGACGCC
>CAINTF010000151.1 GCA_903853285.1 uncultured Acidimicrobium sp.
CAAATTCTGTGGCAACACATTCTCCCCAACGTGCTCCCTGCAATGTTGTCAATTAGTTTCCTCTCCGCCGGAGTTGTCATGGTGGTTGAAGGTGGTCTTTCAATTCTTGGCGCTGGCGCAACACCAGGATCTAGTTGGGGTTCGCTTCTCGCTCGCAACCGAAGCGATATTGCCCTCACACCACACACAACGTTTATTCCCGTTGTGGTCATTTCGCTCACAGTTATGGCGCTCAACTATTTTGGTGACTACATGAGAACAAAGATTGACTCACGAGAGTCGCGCATATGAGCGATCTGATCTCAATCTCGGATCTCGTCGTCAACTTCGACACCAAGCGAGGCACTCTGCATGCAGTGCGTGGAGTTTCGCTCAATATCGCTGCAGGTGAGAGCGTTGGCATCGTAGGAGAATCTGGCTCTGGCAAGACCGTTTTCTCACGCGCGACAATGGGCTTATTGCGTGGCAAGCGCGTTCATCGCACTGGCAAAATCATGTTTGAAGGCACCGACCTTCGCTCACTTGATCATGATCAAATACGCGATTACTGGGGCACCAAAATTGCCATGGTTTTTCAAGACCCAATGACAGCGCTTAACCCAGTACGTCGCATTGGTTCACAAATGTCAGAGTCACTCGTCAAGCGCCTTGGTATGTCCAAAGAGGAAGCGAAGAAACGATCTATTGAACTTCTCTCTCAAGTGCGACTTCCCGAACCAGAACTGGCACTTGCCAAATACCCACACCAGCTGTCGGGTGGAATGCGACAGCGAGTAATGATTGCTATGTCAATTGCGTGCAATCCAAAACTTCTGTTTGCCGACGAACCGACCACCGCGCTTGACGTCACCGTGCAGGCGCAGGTGCTCGAGTTGCTTGCGGACTTGCGCAAAGACATGGGCATGTCGATGGTCATCGTCACTCATGACCTTGGCGTTGTTGCTGGATACACCGACCGAATCGCTGTTATGTACGGCGGCGAAATTGTCGAGTTGGCAACTACAACTGATTTGTTTGCCAATGTCAAGATGCCGTACACCGAGGCGTTGATGAACGCAATCCCTCGCATCGACCGCAAGCGTGGCTCAAGCCTCTCCGCAATTGAAGGCATGCCACCAGACCCAACCACCACTCACACAGGTTGCGCATTTGCCGCGCGTTGCCCATATGCACAGCAAAAGTGCCGTGACGAACATCCAGAACTCGTAGACGTCGGCAATGGTCATTTGTACCGCTGCTTTTTCCCAATCGGAGGAAAGTAAACATGGCCGGCACCGGTAAAGCCCACCTTCGAGACTCTCCTACCCCGATCTTGCGCGTTGAAGATCTCGTCATTGAATACAAGACAAAGGGCCAACTTCCTGTTCAGGCAGTATCTGGCGTCAGCCTGGAAGTGCACAGCGGTGAGACTCTTGCAATCATCGGTGAGTCCGGTTGCGGAAAGTCAACTCTCGGAAAAGGAATTCTGCAACTCATCGAGACTCAATCAGGCTCGGTGGTGTTTGATGGCGTCGATATTACGAAGCTTTCAAAAGAAGATCTCCGTCAAACTCGCCCAAACATTCAGATGATCTTTCAAGATTCGATCAGTTCACTCGATCCACACATGACGGTGTCATCAATTGTTGAGCAGCCGCTCAAAGTGTGGAATCGCGGAAATGATGAGGAACGCAAAAATAAGGTAAACGATTTATTGCGTTCGGTGGGCCTTGACCCAGAGGTCGTAGGCGATCGCAAACCAAGCGAATTTTCTGGTGGTCAGTGCCAGCGCATCTCGATCGCACGCGCACTCACACTTTCACCAAAAGTGCTGATTTGCGACGAGCCAGTGTCATCGCTGGACGTCAGCATTCAGGCTCAGATTCTCAACATCTTGCAAGAGATGAAGAACCGTTATGGACTTTCGCTTGTGTTCATCTCGCACGACCTCGCAGTTGTTCGAGCAATCAGCACACGAATCGTCGTGATGTACTTGGGCAAAATTTGCGAAATTGCAGATCCTGACACGTTGTGTGAGACACCTCGTCACCACTACACCCACGCGCTTGTTTCATCTGTCCCAGTTCCGGACCCAACGATCAAGAACCGTCGTGCGGTTCTGCAGGGTGAGCCACCATCTCCTACCAATCCGCTGTCTGGCTGCCGTTTCCGCACTCGCTGCCCGGCCGCTACAGAGTTGTGTGCCACAGAAGAGCCTCAATTGCGCGAAGCAAGTGCTGGCAACTTTGTGGCTTGCCACCACCCACGCAGCTAACCGCGCAGCTCGGATAGCGCAACCGCGCAGCTCGGATAGCGCAACCGCGCATCACCCCACCTGTAATCTGCAGGCATGAACAACATTCTGTTTTTGGTCATGGGTCTCGTAATCGGATCAGCAACAATTTATCTCTCTCGTCGGCAGTCCGACCTTGGTCGCTCTGGCACGACGGGTAATGATCGAGACATCGAAGCCACCGTCGCCAATGCCGTTGAGTCGGCACTTGCAGACGCTCTCAATGCTCTCGACCAGCGCGCCCAACGTGACCGCCAAGACTCGATCAATCTCGCTTCAGACCGCGTTGCCCAAGCTAGCGGCGAACAACTTGGCCGTCGTGCAGAACAAATAGATGCATCACTCAAGACCGTTCAAGACAACATCGGTGCTCGCATGCAACAGATGGACGACGAGATCAAACGTCTGCGCGAAATGAACGTCGAGCGCTTCGGCAATGTCAATGAAGCCGTAAACGCCCTTGCCCAGCAAACGTCCAACCTCAACAATGTTTTGTCGAGTTCTCAAGCCCGTGGGCAATGGGGAGAACGCATGGCCGAAGATTTGCTGCACGCCGCCGGCCTCATTGAAGGCATCAACTACGAGAAGCAGGACACCATTTCTGGTGGCGGCCGCCCCGACTACACATTCCTCATGCCGCCCAACCGAGTGCTCTACATGGACGTCAAGTTCCCGATGGACTCGTACACCAAGTGCATGACGGCGACCGACGCTGCAAGTCGTGAAGTAGCAAAACGTGAGTTTATTGTTGCAGCGCGAGCACGAGTCACAGAACTACAAAAACGCGACTACGTCGTATCGACCACTCAGCACTCACTCGATTATGTGTTGTTGTTCGTGCCAAATGAAAGCATCACCGGCTTTATCCACGAAGCTGACCCAACGCTGATCGACTGGGCTCTCGAGCGCAAGGTTGTGCTGTGTTCACCACTTACGTTGTATTCATTTTTGGTTGTTGTGCGTCAAGCCACCGAAAGTTTTCATACCGAAGAAACTGCTGCACAGATCATGCAGATGATGGGCAAATTTCGCAAGCAATGGGAGTCTTACGTCAAGTCGCTCGAGAAGGTCAAGCGCAGTTTCGACAATATGCAAGAAGAACTCGACGATCTCACCGTTGGCAAGCGCTTCAAGGGTCTTAATCGTGAAACCAAGAAGATTGACGAACTGCGCAAACAGCAGAACATCGCCGAATTACCAGCAGGCGACGATGATGCGACCGACGATGGTGAATCTGACGATGGTGAATCTGACGAGGAATAGCAAGCGTCACTTCTAGTACAGTGACTTCATGATCACGGAAGACTTTGGCAAGTCACTGCTCAACACCTTCAATGATCCACATGTCCACAAAGTGCACCTGTTGTTCAACGAATGGTGGCAAGAAGCGAGCCAAAAAGCTAAAGACTCGTACGTCAACATCATCAATAGCGACTCGCATTTTGCCAAGTTTGCGAGTGGCGCTCTCTACACCCAGCCAATCGACCTTGACGCGGCGGGCGCCCTACCAATTGGCACAGTTGGTCGTGCTTATCATGACTGGATCGTCGACAATAATCTGATCGCTGCAATCATCACCAACTATCAAGCACTGCACGACTCCCTTGCCGATGCTGGAAAACTCGACGGAATGCCAGAAGAGATGAAGCATGCAGTTCTACGTTCATATCAAACGCACGATTTTCAACACGTAATTACTGGCTACGACTCGAGCCCTTTCGGCGAACTCGCCCTGCAAGCGTTCGGTCTTGCCCAATTACAGTTTCCGTACTTCTCGATGTGGCTGAGTGTCACCACCACTCGCATGACATACATCAACCCAAATTCGATCACTCCAGCAATGGATGCGATCAGTGCCGGATGGACACTCGGCCGCAATACCGCCAACATTCAGTGTGAGGAATGGGAATCCATGCTCGACCAACCACTCGCAGATGTGAGAGCGCGATATGGCTTTACCGGTTCCCCGAGACTTACAGTCTAAGTTGCTTTTAACCTTCCGAGGCTTCTGCCAGCAAGATCGATTCAAATCCACCGAGCACGTCGCTCACATCCAAAAATCCCGCACGCTTCAGCAAACTCGAAGCAATCGATGAGCGATACCCGCCGGCACAGTACACAACCGTTGGACGTGATGCATCAAGCTCAATGAGACGGTTGGGCAATTGCACCACAGGTATGTTTTGTGCACCTGAAACAGAGCCCAACTTAAACTCACCTTCATTACGTACATCGACAACTTGCAAGCCCACAACTGTGCCACGGCGCTCCACAAAATCTTTAGCCGTCAAACGTGAGCCCTGCCGCACCGACAGTGGGGATTTCTCAAGGTCTGCAACATTGCACCAGCCGACTACTCGGTCATAACCGATACGTGCGAGGCGAATTTTGGCCTCAAGCTCATGCCCACCTTCGGTCACGATGACAATATCGTCGTGCGGTGTTACGACGGCACCCGCATACTCTGCATAGCGTCCAGCAAACCCAACATTTATTGACCCCACAATATGACCGGCAGCAAACAACTGAGGATCACGCGTGTCAATGATGACC
>CAINTF010000152.1 GCA_903853285.1 uncultured Acidimicrobium sp.
ACATAACGTTTTGCGCCAGAAGCCAACGTGAGACGCACGGTGTAACTACCTGACTGAACGAATGTAAGTGCCGACAGGGTCAATGTTCCCCCATTGGTTACGTCTGCTGTAGGCACCTCGTACCACGTACTGCCAACCTTCACTTCGGCAAGCACCTCAGTGCTCGGAGGCAGTTTTGGGACTGTCACAATGATGACGTTCGAAGGTTTGACGGTCACTTTTGGTGCCTTAGCAGCTGTTGTCGCTGCGGTCTTTGAGGTTGCATCAGAAATTACCGCACCACCAACACCGATTTGTACACTTCCAACCGAACTCGCAGAGCCGGTCGCTTCGACAGTGTCGGTGACGGTATCAGTAGTTGTCGTCCACTTAGTACTAGCAACCGTGTCGGGTGTTGGATCTGGGTTTTTTGCGGATGGCACAGTGATGTTCATCGTCGTGCTATCAGTGCGACCGTTGTAAGACCCATAGCCCGTGATTGTGTAGTTACCTGCTTCTACATATATGTGAGATGAGGGGAATGAGGTGAGTGCTCTCAAATTGCCTGCGCTTCCATAACCCGTGCCGTCACCGAAGTCAACATAAAACAAAGCCATCGACGAGTACTGCCCCATCGCACCAATTACGGCAGACATATCAAAAGTTGTAACGCTACGTGCAGCACCAACAACGACTTTCACATCTGGAAGGTTTTCGATATTGAAACCTTCGTTTTCGCCTTGGCCTGGAGCAAGTGTGCATTCACGCGGCAATGTTTTGCCAGCGTATGGAGTGCAGTCGATGCTGCCTGCTGGCACTGCGGGGCAAGGATTACCATCAGGACAGATCTGAGCACTGTATTTTGAACCGCTTTGGGCCACGCTCGACGCGAACGAGACACTTGTTGTTGCGACCAAGAATGTCAATGACGCAGCGCTCACAAACAATGTTCGGATCGCATTTTTTCGCAATGGAAACATAGATTCCCCTCGGTTCGCTGACGCCTATTCGCCCTACCCCACCCTACTCAAGTTCAATATCCCGATAAACGACTTATAGGTTAAGTTCGGCTTCAATCTCGAGCAGCGTTTTGAGCGTGCGACCAGATGGGACACTTTGCCGCACAACTCCCCCAGGAAAAAATGCTTGAGTGTCAGAACGTGCATTAATTTCAGCAAATGATTGCGACAATGCCTCTGGCGTCCACGCTTCATGTGTCGACCAATCTTGCTCAACACTGAATGACCGATAGATCGCCACATCTGGGCCTTCAATAGCAAATACTCGACCCGTGAACCGACACAACGAACTCGCCAAGTACACCACGAGTGGCGCAACGTGTTCGGGCGCATGTCGATCAAATCCTTCAACTTTTGGCATCATCGCAAGAACTGCTGGTGATTCGTTTACCATCCTTGTTCGTGCACAAGGCGCAACTGCATTTACTCGCACACCAAGACGAGCAAGTTCTTGTGCATGGCTCACAGTGAGTGCAGCAATTGCTGACTTAGTTGCGCCATACACACCCCCACCCGCCGTCGGGTGCAAACCAGCAGCAGAAGTTGTATTGACAATCGCTCTATGGGCCTCTGCACCAACCTCATTCCAATAAGCCGCAGCGAAGTGGCTGACTGCCAATGTGCCCTTTAAATGCACACCGATTTGCGAATCAACGTCTTGTTCGGCGAGATCCACAAGAGAAGAAGGCCGATTATTGCCGGCGTTATTAACGACAATGTCAAGACGCCCAAAATGTTCAATAGCCGTATCAATTATCGACTTTGCACCATTCCAGTTTGCGACGCTCGCAGTATTCGCCACGGCTTTCCCGCCGCGCGAGAGTATTTCATCCACAACTGCATCGGCAGAGTTTGACTGCATTCGCTCGCCATCCACACTTGCACCAAAATCATTGACGACTACCGAAGCGCCGTGCTGGGCAAAAGCGATTGCGTATTCACGACCCAGACCACTAGCCGCGCCAGTAACGACTGCAACCTTGCCCTCAAGAAGTCTCATCACTTACATACCGTAATAAACGCATTACGGTTTTACACGGTGAATACCTCGATGAAATGGGT
>CAINTF010000153.1 GCA_903853285.1 uncultured Acidimicrobium sp.
ACCCACAGGTCGCGCGGTATTGACAGCAATGAAACTGAGCCTGATTTCTTCACGTAGTGCATCACCATCAACGTGTCGCTCCGCTGGCCGCCGATGTCTCCTTCTGCACCTACTGCATTGAAGTCTGAGTCCGTTGGGTCTGCACCAGCTCGCGAGTCAGAGCCAACCAGCAAATAGTTTTCAAATAATGGATCCGGCGGAGACAGTGCGCTTGTCGCAGTTGTCTCACGTTGAATCCCGTCAAGTTGGGCATGCACACTTCGAACAATCCCAAACGAACCCGCGACTGCAGTAACAAGCGCAGCCACAGCGGTGATAATTAACCGTGTTGAGCGCTTGCCACGAGTTCGTGTTTTAGGACGATGTACCACCACTGTTAGACGCTAATCGCTCGATACAAGTGACGCGCGATTTGCGACTCATCACTGCGCCCGCAGGTGCACTACATCCCCAGTGTCAATCTGATGAGTCTGACCACTGTCATCAACAACTTCAAGCCGACCGTCTATGAGCACTCTTGAGGCACGACCTGTTACCACTTGCTTTGCCATCTCTACCTGCACTTCTTGACCAAGCGTCGAAAGCTGTTTCACATATCTCGCGTGCAGTTGTGTTGGGTCGAGAGCCTCGAGAGCCTCAATATGACTCAACATCTCTCGCAGCAAATCGAGCGGTTTGGTTTGTGCAGTACGAGATGCAGCATTGAGCGACACCGCATCTGGTGGCGCCCAGCCAACATTGACGCCAATACCAACGACAATAAAATCGGCTGCACCCTGTGCCAAAATCCCGGAAACCTTTTTGCCGTCAATCAATAAATCATTAGGCCATTTCATTTGTGGCTCGAGTTGCACAAGTTGTTTACTTGCAAGCGCAGCCGCCATTCCCACCATCTGCGTGAATTGATGTGTAGGTCGTTCGATCGTGTCTGCAAAACGAAACAGAAGCGAGACAAGCAAGTTGGATCCCGGTTCAGCAACCCACGTGCGATCGAGCCTGCCCTTGCCTGCGCTCTGAAATTTGGCCACCAAGACGCTGTGATGTGCGGCGCCATTATGCGCACTCGCCAACAGATCTGCATTGGTGCTGCCAGTTTCAGCAACAACTGAAACCCACCAACCATTGGGCCATGCGCCCGTGTTTTCGGGCTGGTTGGGAGACACAAGGTTCATCAGGTAAAGATAGTAAGCCGTGTTGAAAAAAATCCTGATAGCCAATCGAGGCGAAATCGCCGTTCGAGTCATCCGAACCGCCCGAGAAATGGGCATTGCCACGGTTGCCGTGTATTCGGAACTCGATCGCAATGCACTGCATGTGCGACTTGCCGACGAGGCATACGCCCTTGGCGGTCAAACTGCCGCAGAGAGTTACCTCAACACTGAAGCCATCCTGGACGCCATTCGCAAGAGCGGCGCCGACGGCGTTCACCCCGGCTACGGCTTCTTTAGCGAAAATGCTGACTTCGCTCAGGCCATCACTGACATGGGAGTGGCCTTCATCGGACCACCCCCAGCCGCAATCGTCGAAATGGGTGACAAAGTTTCGTCGCGCAAAGCTGCACTTCGCGGTGGCGCACCAATCGTGCCTGGCACCACAGAGTTCACAAAAAGCGCCAAAGAAATTACCGACTTCGGTAACGAGTTTGGTTGGCCAGTAGCGATCAAAGCTGCATTTGGTGGTGGCGGACGCGGAATGAAAGTTGTGCAGTC
>CAINTF010000154.1 GCA_903853285.1 uncultured Acidimicrobium sp.
CATGAAGAAGCGGTACAAGAAGCAGATGCTACCCACGGGCCTTGTGGTACGCGCGTTGCAAGCTCCGGCCAAGCCTTCACCTTGAGCATGCCGTTGCCGTGCACGCGTTGTTGTTATCATGTGCTCGCGCATGGCGTACGGCCCAACTGCGCGCTAGATTGCGGCCTTCTGACATCTTCTTGTGGGTTTGAGGTGAATCATGCACGAGGAAATGCATTTGATGTAATTGAATTACCGGTATGGCCGTCGCTCGCGAATGGTTGCTGGTTCACTACGCATCATTGATCAAATTCGTTGCGGGTCGTTTGGCGGCAGGTTTGCCAAAACGAGTTGACACTGGTGACCTCATCTCGGCTGGAGTTTTTGGGTTGATGAATGCCATTGATCGGTATGACCCAATGCAAGGTGCAAAGTTTGAGACGTACGCGATACCGCGCATCAGGGGTGCAATTCTTGACAGCCTTCGCGCGCTCGATTGGGTCCCACGATCAGTACGGTCTCATTCGCGTTCAATTCAAGATGTAATCTCGCAACTTGAGCATGAGCTGCAACGGTCACCAAGCGACGAAGAGATTATGACCAAGCTGCAGATCACTGAAGCTGAGTACCACAAGAGGCTTACTGATATTGCTGCTGGTTCGGTTGGACCACTCGATCACATCGTTTCCGAAAACACTTCTCCATCTACACATACAGACACATACAAAGCAACGGCACCCGATGCGGTAGTCGAGGCAGACGAATTGCGCAAAGTGATGCGCCAGGAAATCAAAAAATTACCCGAGCGGGAGCGCACTGTGTTGGTGTTGTATTACGACGAAAATTTGACGTTGTCGGAAATTGGCGACGTGCTCGGCGTGACTGAAAGCCGCGTTTCGCAGATTCACACCAAAGCGGTGTTGCAATTGCGTTCACGGCTGCACGCAGCCGAACTTGACTAGCGCAGGACGCGTTTTCACATCTCTGCTGATTGGAATAGCGCTTGCTTTGTGCGGGGTGTCAATCAGCTCTGCCACTTGCTCTGATTTCGGCACGCCGATCAACCTGCCAGTCAACTTGCCAGTCATCGATCAATTTCGCGCACCAGCATGTAGTTGGTGCGCCGGAAATCGGGGTATCGAATACCGAACAGTTCCCGGTTCTGATGTATCGGCTACCGCAAACGGCATTGCGACATTTGTTGGAAGCGTGGCAGGCACCAACTATGTGGTGATAAAGACAACAAAAACGAATAACAACCTGCTGGTAACTCACGGGCGCTTGCGCTCAGTATCGGTCAAATCTGGCGCTGTAATTGCCGCTGGTCAGACCATCGGCACAGCAGGAGAGTCCCTCTATATAGGTGTCAGGGTAAATGGCCAATACACCGACCCTCAGGAATGCGCAAGCCTCGAATCGACTGGCAAGCCTCGCGCCATTCTCGTTGCAGGCTGAGACCCGCCCGATACACTTCGTCTTTCAATATTCACGTCATTCACGTGAACCCCATCCTGTGGTCGTCAAAAGCGCAGGGGTTCACGAATCAACCACAGGGGAGGAGAGAATCATGGCCATTATCAGCATGCGTCAAATGCTTGAGGCAGGAGTCCATTTCGGACACCAAACCCATCGTTGGAACCCACGAATGAAGCGGTTCATTTTCGGAGAGCGCAACGGCATTTACATCATCGACCTTGAGCAGACGCTCGATCGCGTTGATACCGCTTACAAATATGTTCGCGACATGGTTGCAAACGGCGGAACGATTTTGTTTATCGGCACCAAGAAGCAAGCACAAGATCCAATCAAGTTCTTCTCGGAGAAGTGCGGAATGTCGCACGTCAATGAGCGTTGGTTGGGCGGCATGCTCACCAACTTCGACACCATCTCTAAGCGTGTCAACAAAATGCAAGAGTACGAGCGCATGGGAACTTCTGGTGAGTTTGAAGTGATGCCAAAGAAGGAAGCACTGTTGATCAGTCGCGAGCTCGAGAAGTTGCAAAAAAACTTGTCAGGTATTCGTTCGATGAGCAAGTTGCCAACTGCTGTGTTCATCATTGACACCGTCAAAGAGCACATTGCTGTAACCGAGGCAAACAAACTTGGTATTCCTGTCATCGCCATTGTTGACACCAACGTCAACCCAGACCTCGTTCAATTTCCAATCCCAGGTAACGACGATGCAATTCGTGCCAACGAATTGATGTCACGCATGATCTGCGAAGCAGTAATTGAAGGTCAGTTCATTGCAGAAAAGACATCTGGCCGCGCAAGTGCTGCAGCTGCATCCGCAGCACCAGTAACACGCACAGCCGAAGAACAAGCAGCATTTGATGCATCGCAAGAAGCAGCACGTGCAGCAGCAACAGCAGCTCAGGCCGAGCGCGATGCACGTGTTGCATCTGCTGGCGAGACGAAGTCGGAAGGCTGATCTCGATGTCGTTTACTGCAAAAGATGTGCAGGCCTTGCGTCAAGCAAGCGGCGCAGGAATGATGGACTGCAAGAAGGCCCTCGAAACAAACAACGGCGACATGGAAGCTTCCAAGTTGTGGTTGCGCGAGAAAGGTCTTGCTGCAAGTGCAAAGCGTGATGATCGCGAAAGTGCACAAGGTCTTGTTGCGCTATTGATCAAAGGCAATATTGGAGCAATTGTCAAACTCAAGTGTGAAACAGACTTCGTTGCGAGCAGCGAACATTTCATTGCTGAAGCTGACGTCTTGGTCAACTTGGTGGCAGATAAGGGTGTTGAGGCAGTGAACGAGCGTTCGGCACAATTCGATGACCTCAAAATTTTGCTCAAGGAAAAAATCGAAATTGGCGATGTAGTGCGCTTTGAAGCAGCGGCTGGAAACCTTTTGGATTCGTACATGCACATGCAAGGCGGACGCTGCGTAAATGGCGTGCTCGTCGAGATGAGCGGAGCCACCCAGGAATTGGCTCATGACATCGCAGTACACATTGCTTTTGCCCGACCAAAATACATGGCCAAGAGTGACGTTCCTCAAGAGGTCATTGACGCTGAGCGCGCGACTCTTGAAGTAGTGACTCGCAACGAGGGCAAGCCTGAAGCCGCCATTGGCAAGATTGTTGATGGCCGGGTACAAGGTTTTTTCAAGGACATCGCATTGCTCGAGCAGCCATATGCCAAGGACGATAAGCAGTCCGTAGCGCAGATCATTGGCAAATCGACGATCGTTCGTTACTCACAGGTGGAAATCGGCTAAAACTAATACCTAGATATGGCATCCAAACCAACTTCAACTCCGCGATGGAATCGCATCGTTCTTAAGTTGTCTGGTGAGGCATTGGCAGAATCAACAGGTTTCGGATTAGACAACGATGTTCTGCATCAAGTTGCAACTGAACTGTATGAGGCGCGTCAAGAATTTGGTGTCGACATCGCGGTCGTTGTTGGCGGTGGAAACTTTTGGCGAGGTGTCAAAGGTGCAGGTCAGGGTATGGACCAGGCGCAAGCCGACTACATGGGAATGATTGCAACGGTGATGAATGCACTCGCGTTTCAAGATGCGCTCGAAAGAGTCGGACAGTCATCGCGAGTGATGTCCGCTGTTGAAATGCCAAAAGTGGCAGAGCCCTATATTCGTCGTCGGGCAGAGCGCCACCTTGAAAAAGGACGCGTTGTTATTTTGGCTGGCGGAACCGGTAACCCATTTTTTACAACCGACACTGCTGCTGCGCTGCGTGCAGCGGAAATTTCTGCGCAAGCAATTCTCAAAGGCACGCACTCTGGGGTTGATGGCGTGTACACCGCAGACCCAAAGCTTGATCCAACGGCAACAAAGTATTCGCACATCTCTTACTTGGACGTGATCAACAAGGGTCTCAAAGTGATGGATTCGACGGCGATTACCTTCTGTCGTGACAACAATTTGCCGATCGTGGTTTTCAACCTGTTAGAGCGTGGAAACGTCAAGTCCATACTCAGAGGTGAGGAAATAGGTACGCTGGTCGGGTGATTGAAGAAACGTTGCTTGAGGCCATGGACGGTATGGCCAAGGCTCTTGAGCATGTCCAGTCCCAGTTTTTAGGTGTTCGCACGGGTCGCGCAACTTCCAACTTGGTGGAAAAGATCGCCGTTGAGTACTACGGCGCAACTGTTCCGATGGTGCAACTCGCTTCTTTTCAGGTTCCAGATGCCCGAACCTTGGTGATCAAGCCCCACGATCGTGGCTCCATCGCCGCGATTGAGAAGGCGATTCAGTCAAGTGATCTTGGTGTCACGCCCGGCAATGACGGCGTAGTTGTTCGTTTAAGTTTTCCAATGCTCACCGAAGAACGTCGCAAGGAATATGTGAAAGTTGTTAAGAACATGGCAGAAGACGGACGTATTGCGCTGCGCAACGTTCGTCGTGATGCGCGAAAGGCTCTGGAAACAGCCGAAAAAGCTGGAGATATTTCAAAAGATGATCTAGAGCGAGCAGAAAAAGAGTTAGAAAAACTTACGCATGACAACGTTGAATCAATCGACAAAGCATTTAGCCGCAAGGAAATAGAACTACTCGAAGTGTAGGGAGACAGCTGATGAGCAATGACAACAGAGGCAATTTTTCCGATGATGACACCAACGGTGTCGACCGAACAGTTGATCCGACGATTGACTTTGGTGATGAGTTCGGAGTGATCAAATTTGCTGAGACGGATGACAGTGGTCCTGCACTTGCTTTTGGCACAAATGACACTGAACAACTTCCACACTGGACCGAGCCTCCGACCGGCGAAGTACCCCGTTTTAGGAAAAACGATGCGCAACCAACTCGACGAATAGTTATTGGTTCAAATGACGAAAGCGAAAGCGACAACACCGACGTCTGGTCTGCATATAACGAGCCAGACCCGAGCGCACCAGCCGCGACTCGTCGTCAGTCGTTTGAAACGACTACGCCACCTCCAGTGAGTTCACCTCGTCGTGAAGGTCGCATTGTGATCGGAACAGATCCAACAGATGAGCGCCGTCGACCAGTTGCACGTGATGCATCCGGTGCGCAATCTCGACCAGTTTCTCGACCTGCTTCACGGGGCGGATCGCGCAGTGGTTCGTCTGCGGCTTCAACTGGGTCATCTTCTCGCGGAACACAAGTGACTCGCGCGCAACGTCCGTCTTCTGGCTCGGCCACCGGGTCAATGTCGCGCGGCAGAAGTAGTGTCGGCGGCGGAAGAGACTTGCCAACCGCAACTGCGGTAGGCGCATTACTCGCTGCAGTATTTATTGCATCTTTGATGTGGAGGCCGGCAGCGGTGATGTTGTTAATCGCAGCGCTTATTGGTGTCGCAGCTTTCGAATTCTTCACTCAAGCAAACGTGAGCGGCTACCGACCTTCAACGGTCATTGGTGTTGTTGGATGTGTTGCAGCGCCACTCTGCGCGTATTGGATTGGCGATGCGGCACTCCCGCTTGTGCTCGTGTTTGGGTTTATCGCGGCAGTCATTGTTTTCGTAGGAAGTGACGGAATTGAGTCTGGTCCTGTGCCAAACACGGCAATCATGATGCTTGCAATTCTGTGGATCGGTCTGATGAGTTCATTTGCAGCACTGATTCTTCGTTTCTCCTCTGCAAATGGTCCAGCGTTCGTGCATGTTGGCACCGACACGTTGTTCATCGTCGTCATTGGAGTGATTGCAAATGATATTGCCGCGTACTTCGCTGGTACGGCTATGGGTCGAACACCCTTGCGTGACTGGATTAGTCCTGCGAAATCAATTGAGGGCTTGATTGGTGGAACCATTGGAACATTTTTGGCAGTTGTGTTGGTTGGAATGCAGAGCACAACATGGAACAGTTTCGGAGATTGGTTCTTGCTCGCCTTAGTGATTTCGGTCATGGCGCCACTCGGTGATCTTGCCGAGTCGATGTTTAAGCGCAACCTCAACATCAAGGATTTTGGCACTGTATTACGAGGCCATGGGGGAGTTCTGGACCGTTTTGACAGTCTGCTGTTTGTCTTACCAGCTGCTTATTACCTCACTCTTGTCATCCAACCTTGGGGCTGATTTACCCATTTCGCTGACAGACTAAAGAGATGTCGGTCGTACGCGTTGCAATTGCTGGTTCGACGGGTTCGATTGGAACGCAAACCCTTGATGTAATTTCGCGTAGTGGTGGTGAGTACGAAGTAGTTGGTCTCGGAGTTGGAAGCAACGCTGATGAAGTTGTTGCACAGGCAAAGTTGCACAAACCGAAAATGGTTGCAGTGCATAGTGAAGAGGCTCGCAAGAAGGTCTCGCATGCGCTGCCAGGCGTTGAAGTAGTTGCTGATCTTGCAGAGTTGGCGCGAGATGCAGACGTAGTAGTGAACGGAGTGGTCGGTTTCGCCGGTTTGTCCGTAACGATGTCGACTCTGCAACACGGTAAGCGGCTCGCACTGGCTAACAAAGAGAGCCTGATTGCAGCAGGTCCAATTGTGCAGCCACTGCGAAACATTAAGGGCGCCATAATCGTGCCAGTGGATAGTGAGCACTGTGCAATTCATCAATGCTTGCGATCATCAATTGACTCGCAACGTGAAGTAAAGCGCTTATTGTTGACTGCAAGTGGTGGGCCATTTAGAGGTCGTACGGCGGAGTCACTACAAGAGGTGACGATTGCTGATGCACTCAAGCACCCAACGTGGTCCATGGGTCCGAAGATAACTGTCGATTCATCGACGCTAATGAACAAGGGTCTCGAAGTTATTGAGGCACATGAACTGTTCGGCGTGGCATTTGACAATATTGATGTTGTAGTACATCCGCAATCAGTAGTGCACTCAATGGTTGAATTTACCGATGGGGCGGTCATTGCACAGCTGTCACTGCCCGACATGCGACTACCGATTGCCTATGCGCTCGGATTTCCGGCACGTGCAGATATCGCATTTGGAGCTATTGATTGGTCACAATTGAGTCGTCTCGATTTTGAAACCCCAGATCGTCCTACTTTTCGATGTCTAAATCTTGCTTATCAGGCCGGTCGTGTCGGTGGAACTGCACCCGCGTGGCTGAGTGCTGCCAACGAAGTAGCAGTGGAAGCATTTTTGGATGGACGTATATCGTGGTCGAAAATTGCCGTCGTAATTGAGCGGACAATGCAACATCATGATGGTGTCTCACCGACAACAGTTGGCGATATTTTGACCGCCGACGAGACATCTCGCAGATTTGCTGCAACGGAGTTGAAGAAATGAGTTCGTTTTACAATAAGTTTCGCGATGAGATTGTTGCTGGTGGAGACACCACAGATCAGCCAAAGCGCATCAACGATAAGCGCACAAGTTTGGTTGCTGGTGCAGCACTATTGTCACTGATTATCTGGCTGGGTGTAGCGAGCCCTTGGACGTTTGTGTTTGTCTTGGGCTTACTTATTTCGGTGTTTCTTCATGAGTTGGGTCACTTTGTGACTGCTCGTCGTTCGGGTATGAAGGTCACACAATTTTTCATGGGGTTTGGTCCTCGTTTGTGGAGTGTGCAGCGAGGCGAAGTGGAGTATGGAATTAGGGCGTTGCCGCTTGGAGCATTTGTTCGCATAGTCGGAATGAACAATCTGGACGAATGTGATCCGGAAGATGAGCTTCGTGCGTATCGAGCACAGTCGTATCCAAAGCGGTTGCTCGTGATCACCGCAGGTTCATTGATGCACGGAGTGATTGCGTTGGTCCTGTTCGTTGGGGTCTATGCAACCTCTGGTCGGTACAGCGAAACGGGCAATGTGCTTGTCACTTCTCCACCTGCTGCCAACTCACCGGCACAACAGTCTGGTGTGATGATGGATGACGTTGTGCGAGAGATAGACGGCATTGTTGTTACAAATCGCGAACAATTTGTTGAACAAATTGTGTCGAAGAAACCTGGCCAGACTGTCTCTGTTGTTGTTGATCGTGCAGGAAAACTCATTTCGCTACAAGTCACGCTTGGGAATAATCCCATAGACACTTCACTCGCTTATTTTGGTGTTGCGAGTTGGTCGCTCGACTATGTCCGTGTCAATCCGATTTCGGCAGTTGGGTATGCATCAAAGGATTTGGTAGTTACTGCTCGCAGATCTGTTGCAGGAGTCTTTGTTGTTCTCAACCC